>DAIESZ010000331.1 GCA_027346035.1 Propionibacteriaceae bacterium | reverse complement strand
CGTGATCGTGGGCAACGGGGCCACGGCCGCGTCCGTGCTGGTCGCCGTGGCGCGGATGGGGGCGCGCTCGGTCGTCGTGCTCGCCCGAGAGCCGCGCCGGGGTGAGCATCTCGTGGGACTGGCCGCCGATGTGGGGGTGGCGTGCGAGGTGCGACGGCTCGGCGACCCGGTGGAGGCCTGCGACCTCGTCGCGTCGACGGTGCCCGCGGCGGCGCTCGGCCCCCACGCCGACGCCCTCGCAGCCGTCGCCGGCGTCGTCTTCGACGCGGTCTACGACCCGTGGCCCACCCCACTCGCCACCGCCGGCGGGGCCGCCGACCGGGTCGTCATCAACGGTCTCGACCTGCTCGCCGGGCAGGCGGTCGACCAGGTGCGGCTGATGACGGGGGGGTTGGTGAGCTTCGAGGTGCTGCGGTCCGCGGGCGCGGCGGCCCTGCGGGCCCGCGGTGAAACTCTGCGAGACTGACCCCATGCTGCGTTACCTCACCGCCGGCGAGTCGCACGGCCGCGCCCTCGTGGCCACCATCGAAGGGCTTCCCGCCCACGTCAGGGTGTCATCCGATGACATCCGCACGGCGCTGGCGCGGCGCCGGCTCGGCATCGGACGGGGCGCGCGGATGAAGTTCGAGGCCGACGAGGTGACCGTCCTGTCCGGCGTCCGGCACGGCGAGACACTCGGCTCGCCGATCGCGATCCTGATCGGCAACACCGAGTGGCCGAAGTGGACCGAGGTGATGAGTCCCGACGAGGTCGACCCCGAGGTGCTGGACGCCCAGGCACGCAACGCGGCCCTCACCCGCCCGCGCCCGGGGCATGCGGACCTCGCCGGCATGCAGAAGTTCGACTTCGACGAGGCCCGTCCCGTGCTCGAGCGGGCGTCGGCCCGCGAGACCGCCGCCCGGGTGGCGATCGGGCAGGTGGCCAGGAACTTCCTCGACCAGGTCGGCGGCATCAGCCTGCTCAGCCACGTCGTCGAATTCGGCCCGGTGCGGGCGTCCCGGGCCGATCTGCCCAGGATCGCCGACCTCGACGCCATCGACGCCGACCCGTGCCGGTGCTTCGACCCGGACGCCTCGGAGCGCATGCAGGCGGAGGTCGCTGCGTGCCATCGTGACGGCGACACGTTGGGCGGGATCGTGGAGGTCGTTGTCTGGGGGCTGCCGCCGGGTCTCGGCTCGCACACGCAGGGCGACCGCCGCCTCGACGCGCGCCTTGCGGGGGCACTCATGGGCATCCAGGCGATCAAGGGCGTCGAGCTGGGTGACGGGTTCGACCTGGCCCGCGTCCGGGGAAGCGAGGCCCACGACGAGATCACCGTCGACGAGGGAGGCATCCGCCGCACCGGGAACCGGTCCGGGGGCACCGAGGGGGGTATGAGCACGGGAGAGGTGCTGCGGGTGCGGGCGGCGATGAAGCCGATCGCCACGGTACCGCGGGCGCTGCGGACGATCGACACGGCAACCGGAGAACCGGCGCGCGCGCACCACCAGCGCAGCGATGTCACCGCCGTGCCCGCCGCCGGCGTGGTCGCCGAGGCCATGGTGGCCCTCGTGCTGGCGGAGGCCGTGCTCGAGAAGTTCGGCGGCGACTCGCTGGCCGAGACCCGCCGCAATCTCGAGGCATACCTGGCCCGGGTAGCCGAGCGGGGGCTGAGCATCCATGGGTGAGGCGGCGGGCAGTGAGTCGATGGGCGGGGAACCGTTCACCGCGGGCGGTACCGGCAGCATCGTGATCATCGGTGCGCCCGGGTCCGGCAAGTCGACGGTCGGGGCCCTGGTCGCCAAACGACTCGGACTGGAGTTCGTCGACGTCGACGAGGTCATCGAGCAGCGAGCCGGCAAGCGGATCGGTGACATCTTCCTCGACGACGGCGAGGCGTACTTCCGCCGGCTCGAACGCGACACGACCATCGACCTGCTGGACAGCGGGGGAGTCGTGTCGCTCGGCGGCGGTGCGGTGATGGACCCCGACATTCGCGACGCGCTCGCCGGTCACCAGGTCGTCTGGCTCAAGGTGTCGATCACCCAAGCGACCCGGCGGGTCGGCATGAACAGCCTGCGCCCGCTGCTCCTCGGAAACGTGCGCGGCAGGTTGGTTGCCCTCCTCAAGGAACGAACACCCCTCTACGAGCGGTGCGCGACGATCACCGTCGACACCGACGGGCTCAAGGCGCGCCACGCGGCCCGGGCCGTGGTCGAGGCCGTGACCGGCCGAGCCCTCCCCGCCGAGGCCGACGACGAGGCCCCACCGGCCGGCTGACCGGCGGCCCGACCCCCTCCCCCGACGACAGGTGATGGCGATGACGAGCGTCCACGTGGCGAGTGAACGACCCTACGAGGTGTTCATCGAGGCCGGCTGCGCCGCCCGGCTCCCCGAACTCGCGGCTGGCGCGAGCCGGGTCGCGATCATCCACCCCGACGTGCTGTCCGACCGGGTGGCCAAGCTGGCCGCCGACTTCCCCGGGCCGACCGAGGTCCTCGCCGTGCGGGTGCCGAACGGCGAGCCCGCCAAGTCGTCCGGAGTGCTCGTCGACTGCTGGAACACCCTGCTCGACGCGGGCTTCACCCGCAACGACCTGGTCGTCGGCTTCGGCGGGGGAGCGACCACCGATCTGGCGGGCTTCGTGGCCGCGACGCTGCTGCGCGGCGTCCGATATGTGGCGATGCCGACAACCGTGCTGGCGATGGTCGACGCCGCGGTGGGCGGGAAGACCGGCATCAACGTGCCCGCGGGCAAGAATCTGGTCGGGGCCTTCTGGGAGCCGGCGGGGGTGTTGTGCGACCTCGACACCCTCAGCGACCTGCCGGAGGCCGAGGTGAGCTCGGGCCTGGCCGAGGCGGCCAAGGCGGGCTTCTGCCAGGATCCTCGGATCCTCGACCTCATCGAGCAGGACGCCGCCGACGCCCGCGACGTCACGAGTGTGCGCTTCGCCGAGATCGTCCGCCGGGCGATCGAATACAAGGCCGGGGTGGTGTCCGCCGACCTGCGTGAGGCCACCTCGACGGCTGGTTCGGTGGGGCGCGAGGGACTCAACTACGGTCACACGCTGGCGCACGCGATCGAGGCACATCACCACTTCTCGTGGCGCCACGGCGACGCGGTGAGCGTGGGCATGGTCTTCATGGCCGAGGTGTCCCGACGTCTGCTCGGACTCGACCCGGAGACGGTGCGACGCCATCGTGACGTGCTGAGGTCGTTGGGGCTCCCCATCACCTACGACGGGGCCGACTTCAGCGACCTGCGGGCGATCATGGGCCGTGACAAGAAGGCGCGCGGGTCGACGCTTCGGCTCATTGGCCTTCCCCGGATCGGCCAGGTCGAACTCATCGAAGCCCCCGACGAGCGGGTGCTCGAGGAGGCGTTCGCGTCGCTGCGTTCCTGACGGAGGCGGATCACCGCACGGAGAAACGCTCCACCAGGCCCGCGATGAGCGCCTCCTGACGCGGGTCGACCCGGATCCGATCCGGTTCGGCGGTGTGCCAGGCGATGATCTCGCGGGCGCCCTCACTGAATGGCGTGGTGCACACGAACTCCGGCACGAGGGTCTTGACCTTGGTGTTGTCGAAGATCAGCGAGTGCGTCTTGTCGCCGAGCAGGCCCGCCCCCCACTCGGGATCGGCGGCCGCGATGACGTCGCTGGGGACGTGGACGATGTTCGCCTCCGTGCCCGCGGCGTCGGCGAGCATCCCGACGATCGCGTCCCAGGTCAGCCACTCGTCGGAGGTGATGTGGAACACGTCACCGACCGCCTCCGGACGTCCGAGCAGCCCGACGAAGGCCTTGGCGAAATCGGTGGTGTGGGTCAGCGTCCACAGTGACGCGCCGTCCCCGTGCACCACGACCGGCGCGCCGGACAGGAGCCGGGCCAGCGTCGCGCCGCCGCCGTCGAGCGGGCAGAGGGTGCGGTCGTAGGTGTGTGACGGGCGGACGATCGTCGCAGGGAACGCCTCGTCGCGCCACAGCTTGACGAGCACGTCCTCGCAGGCGATCTTGTTTCGGCTGTAGTCCCAGTGGGGATTGCGCAGCGGCGTGCTCTCGGTGATCGGCAGGTGCCGGGGAGGCGTCTGGTAGGCCGACGCGGAGCTGATGAACACGTATTGTCCGGTGCGTCCGCGCCACAGGTCGGCGTCGGCGCGCACCGTGTCCGGGGTGAACGCACGGAACTGGCACACCACGTCGAAGTCTCGTCCCGCGACCGCCGAGGCCACCGCCTGCCGGTCGGCGATGTCGGCGGTGAGATGTTCGACCGCGGCGGGCAGCGGCCGCTGGGCGCTGCGCCCACGGTTGAGAACACTCACCTCCCAGCCGTGCTCGAGGGCGCGGACGACACTGCCGGTGGAGATGATCCCGCTGCCACCGACGAAGAGCACACTGCGACCCATGACGACCTCCCCTGCGGACGCCGGACACCCCGGCGCGCTCTCGACCACCCTAGCCGGGCGGAGTGCCGCACCGCAGTGGCCATCACCCCTTGATCAGACGGGGTCACCCGGCGCTGAGCGTCAGTCCTGCGGGTTCCGTCGGGTGCTGACGTGACCGGTCACTGGGGTATCTGGCTCAGGAACGGGGCGGCCGCCGCGATCATCGTGGCGATTCCCAGCACCGGCGCGATCACCCCGATGACGATCGCGGTGATCGCCAGCGGCCGGGCGCTGCGCCGGTTGATCGCGACGATGGCCGCGATCCACCCGCCGATGCCGGCCAGCGAGGCGATGAGGCCGAGCAGCAGCCAGGTGCCGAGCCTCTGGGTGAGGGCCGGGTCGGTTGCCCTGATCTGGGTCGCGTCGACGGTGGTGCTGCCCACCTCGAGCATCAGCACGCCGAGGTCGTGACCGGCGAGATGCGCGAGCACGATCGTGGCCAGGGTCATGCACGCCACGAGCACGAACGCTCCGGTCCCGAGCCCCGGGCCGGACCCGCGGGGCCCGTACGGGTAGGGGCCCGCGGGTCCGTTGGGGGCATACCAGCCGGCGGGCGGCATTCCCGGCTGGGCGGATTGCGGCCACGGAGCGTACGGCGGCGTTCCGGGCTGCGGGGGCTGTTGCCACGAGGAGGCGGGTGGGACTTCGGGCTGCGGGGGTTGCTGCCATGGGGAGTAGGGCGGGTTCTCCGGTGGCGGAGGCCGCCGGTTCGGATCCGTGGACCAGGGATCGCTCTGGTTGGTCATCGTGACCCCTTCCGGGCGTCTCGGCGATGAGCCGCTCTCGTCATCGTGGTGCGCCTGTCGTTCGGTGGGAACGCCGGCGTCAGGTCGATTCAACCAGTGTGCGGGCTATTCGGGAGCGGTGCCCCGCCGGACACGGGCGACGCTCACCGGGGGATCTGGTGCACGTAGGGCCCGGCCGCCATGAGCAGCGCGATGAAGGCGAGCATCGGGACGATCAACCCGACGATGATCGCGGCGAGCGACAGCGACCGCGCGCTGCGGCGGTTGTACGCCACGATCGACATGATCCAGCCTGCGCATCCGAGGACCGCGGCGAGGAACCCCAGGACGACCCGGACGCTCACCTGCTGGCTGGACTGGGACAAGTTGGTGGGGTCGAAGGTGGTCCCGCCGGTCGTGACGAGGAGGCTGCCCATGTCACCGCCGAGCAGATAGGCGAACACGAGGCACACGACGGTCATCGACGTGACGATCGCGAACGACACGACCCCGAGGGTCGGTGTGGATGGCGTGGGGGCCGCGCCCCCCGACGGTGTCACCGGGGGAACCCGGGTCGGCTCCGGGGCAGGCTCACCGGGCGGGGGCCAGGCCGACGGAGTCGCGGCCTCCCAGGCGGTGGTCCACTGCGGGTCGCCCCTCCACGGGCTCGGCGACGACTCCCAGCCCTCCGGAGGAATCATCCCGTCGGGCCGGTGGGACGGGACGCCGTCGTGCCACAGGTCGGATGGTCCTGGTTGAGGGGACGTGGGGTTGTGCTGGGTGGTCATGGCGACCCCTTCCGGTCTCAGCCCACGGCGACGTCGCCACATGTCGTCGGGTGGTCGGCACGCGAGGACAGGACCGCTGGCTCCCTTCGATTCAAGCACTTCCTGGGGCGGATGCACGCGGATCTCGAACGCTGCGGCGTGGTCTAGACTTAGTCGCCGTTATGCCCGCCGGGTGGCGCAGAAAGGATCCGACACGTGGTTTCGACCAACGATCTGAAGAACGGCATGGTGCTCGACCTCGACGGTCAGCTGTGGCAGGTGGTGTGGTTCCAGCACCACAAGCCCGGCAAGGGCAACACCGTGGTGCGCACGAAGCTCAAGCACGTGCTGAGCGGCAAGGTGGTCGACAAGACCTTCAACTCCGATACCAAGGTCGATTCGGCCACGGTCGATCGCCGTGACATGCAGTACCTCTACAACGACGGCGACGGGTTCGTGTTCATGGACTCCACGACCTTCGATCAGCTGACGATCCCGCAGGACACCGTCGGCGACGCGAAGGACTATCTGCTGGAGAACCAGATCGCCACGGTCGCGCTGCACGAGGGCAACCCCCTCTACATCGACCTTCCCACCTCTGTCGAACTCGAGATCACCTACACCGAGCCCGGCCTGCAGGGCGACCGGTCCACCGGCGGCACGAAGCCGGCGACGCTCGAGACCGGCAAGCAGATCCAGGTACCGCTGTTCATCACCACCGGCGAGCGGGTCAAGGTCGACACCCGCACGGGTGAATACCTGGGCCGCGTGCAGGGCTGATGCCCGCGGTTCCCACCCCGCGACCCGCCGGGGCGGCGGGGACCCCCGGACGACGACCCCCGGCCGAGGGCGTCGAGTTCGAGAAGGTGT
>DAIESZ010000317.1 GCA_027346035.1 Propionibacteriaceae bacterium | reverse complement strand
CGACAGGCGGAATCAGCCCCGCCTCGATCATCGCAACCTGCTTGGCGAAGGTCGATTCAGCAAATACGTCGCCCCTGCGTGGCCCGGGTCGTTCAGGCCTGCGGCACCGCGATCATGCTGCCACTGCTCACCACCACGATCCTGGTGATCGTCCCGGTCGAGCGGCGCGGCCGGGTGATGGGCATGATCTCGGTGGTGATCTCGCTGGCACCCGCGCTCGGGCCGACCGTGTCGGGATTCATCCTCCAGTTCTTCAGTTGGCGGTGGCTGTTCTGGCTCATGCTGCCGATCGCCCTGCTGATGCTCGGGGTCGGCTACACGCGCATGGTGAGTCTCGGGGAGCCCCGCCGGGTGCCGCTCGACGTCACCTCGGTCATCCTGTCGGTGTTCGGGTTCGGCGGGCTCGTCTACGGGTTCAGTGAACTCGGGTCGCCGACGAGGTCGGTGCCGGTGATCGTCATCTCTCTCGTCGTGGCGGCCGTCGGGCTCGTCGCGTTCGTCCGCCGCCAGGCGGTGCTCGTGCGGCGCGACCAGGCCTTCCTCGATCTCGGCACGTTCGCCGTCCCCAACTTCCGGCTGGCCATCGGCATCCTGTGCGTCACCTTCGCCGCCCTCATCGGGGTGTCGCTGCTGTGGCCGATCTTCCTGCAGCAGGTACGGATGGTGAGCCCGGTGATGACCGGGCTGATGCTGCTGCCCGGCGGTCTCGCGATGGGCGTGGCCGGGCCCCTGATCGGACGCCTGTTCGACCGGTTCGGCGCCCGGGTGCTGGTGGTGCCGGCCGCGTCCCTGCTCGTGGTGATGCTCGTGCTCATGGGCTTCAGCACCGCCCGCACGCCCCTGCTGGTGCTCGTGCTGTTCCACCTGCTGTTCAGCGGTTCGCTCAGCTTCGTGTTCACCCCCACGTTCACCGGAGGTCTCAACAACCTGCCACCGCACCAGTACAGCCATGGCAGTGCCCTGTTCGGCGCGCTCCAGCAGGTGGCCGGGGCAGGGGGCACGGCGCTGCTCGTGTCGGTCATGGCCGCGCGGCGCACGTCGCTCATGGCCGGGGGCGTGGACGCCGCCGGCGGCACTCGGGGCGGGGTCCAGTTGGCCCTGTGGGCGGCGGCGTTGCTCAGCGTCACGGCTGTCGTGATGGCAACCCGACTGCGGAGGTCGGGGGTGCCGCAGGGCCATGCGCCGGCGGTGCCCGCGATCGCCGCGGTGGAACACTGAGCCTGTCCGACGTCCACGACGGGAACCCGCACCGATGCCACGACTGCTCGCCGACACCGCACCGCTGGCCAACCAGCACTTCCGCCGGCTGTGGTTCGCGAACATCATCACGGTCATCGGCGCCCAGCTGACCGTCGTCGCGGTGCCCGCCCAGATCTACGCGATCACCGGGTCGTCCGGCTATGTCGGGCTCGCCGGACTGTTCGGGCTCGTGCCACTCGTCCTGTTCGGTCTCTACGGAGGCGCCCTCGCCGATCACCTTGACAAGCGGCTGCTCCTGGTCGTCAGCACCCTCGGCCTGATCGCCACGAGCGGGCTGTTCTTCGCGCAGGCCGCCACCGGGAACTCGAACGTCTGGATCCTGCTCGGCATCTTCGCGGTGCAGCAGGCGTTCTTCGCGGTGAACCAGCCGGCCCGAACGGCGCTGTTGCCGCAGATCCTCGAGCGGCTGGAGCAGCTGCCGGCGGCCAACTCGCTGAACATGACGGTGTTCGCGGGCGGTGCGATCGCCGGGCCCCTGGTGGCCGGGGCACTCATCCCGGTGGTCGGCTACGCCTGGCTCTATTTCATCGACACGGTCACGCTCACGGCGACGCTCTACGCCGTGTGGCGACTGCCCGCGCTGCTGCCGACGTCGGGCCCGGCCGGGACCAGGGCGCCCGGATTCGCGGCGGTCGTCGACGGCTTCCGCTATCTCGCCGGGGATCGGGTCGTGCTCATGAGTTTCGTCGTCGACATCATCGCGATGGTGTTCGGCATGCCGCGGGCGCTGTTCCCGGCGCTCGCCCACCTCAGTTTCGGTGGCCCGGCGACGGGTGGCCTCGCCTTCGCACTGCTGTATGCGGCCATCCCCACCGGGTCGGTCGTCGGCGGTGTCTTCTCGGGGTGGGTGTCCCGGGTCGATCGACACGGACGGGCGACGGTCCTCGCCGTCACCGTCTGGGGCGGGGCGGTCGCGCTGTTCGGCCTGGTCGCCGGGGCGTCCCATGGGCACGCGACGCCGTGGCTGTGGCTCGCGTTCGTCGCGATGGCGGTGGCCGGGGCAGCCGACATGATCTCGTCCGCGTTCCGGCAGACGATCCTGCTGTCGGCGTCGGCGGACAACGTGCGCGGACGCCTGCAGGGCGTGTTCATCGTGGTCGTCGGCGGTGGTCCCCGGGTCGCCGACGTGGTCCACGGAGGGGCGGCGGATCTGTGGGGCAACGCCACGGTCACCACAGTGGGGGGCCTGCTCGTCATCGTCGGTGTGCTGATCGCCTCGGCCGTGGTCCCCGAGTTCTGGGGTCACCGGGCCGTCCGGACGCCGGTTCCCGCCGGACCCTCACGGGATTCCTGAGAAAGTCACAGGATCGGGGGAGGCCGGTCACAGCATCCCCACAGGTGGGCACGGCATCGTAGGTGATCTGGTCGCTACCGGCCAGGAACCGGCTTCCCGTCGTTCCTTCCCCATGACTCGAGGAGACCGTATGTCCCGTGCATTGCTCGCCGCCAAGGCGTTGACCACATCGACGCTCGTCGTCGCCACCGCCGGAGCCGGAGCTGTCGGCGTCCACCTCTACAACGCCCGGCACGACGCTGACGACCGCGCGGCCAGCCCCGCGACCACCACCCGATCGGCGACGTCGTCACACGCCGCGCAGAGCCCCCAGTCGAAGGCGACCTCCGGGTCGTCCCCCGCCGCGACGCGGCGCACGACGACGTCGACAGCGACGACGTCGACGAGCCGGGCTGTGGTGCAGGCCCAGCAGCCGGCCCAGACCCGCACCCAGGGGTCCTGACCGGCGCCCACTGATCCCGCCGCGGGGGCGATGTCCTCGCGGAACCAGCTTCACAGCGGGATCAGCCCGTGCGCACAGCCTGCTCACATCCGCACGCGGATCGTTGACGGTGCGGCACGTTCCGCGACCAGCGACCCATGATCGAAAGGCAAGGCCATGTCGGCAGCACTCAGCGCAGCCAGGGCACTCACCACGGGGACCCTGATCGCGTCGACGGCGGCGACGGTCGTTATCGGCGTCCACCTCGCCAACGACCGCGCCGCGGCACTGTCCTCGACGCGGACGTCCCAGGTGTCGGCGCAAGCCCCCCAGACCACCACCCGCACCCGTTCGGAGCGCTCCGGCGACGACTCCGGGGGAGTGCTCGGGCAACTGTTCCAGGGCTCCTCCGGAAGCAGTGGCCAGAGCGGCGTGTCGTCCGGCGTCTCGGGTGGCTCCCAGACCCGCACGAGCGGCAGCTGAGCAGCCCGTCACCGCCAGCTTCCCCCGTCGGCCGGGACCGCCAGCACCCGCATCCTGATGTGACCGCGTGTCCCCGGTCCACGACGGCCTACACTGCGGCGGGAACCCTGCCGCGGAGGAGGACACAGATGGCCTCGGTCGGACCCGGTGACCATCCGGTGCCGTGGGCGATGCAGATCGCCGTACTCGTCGACAAGGCGCGGCCCGCCAGTCACATCGCCACCTGCGAGGCGGCGGCCCGGGCCGTGGTATCGCTGCTGGACGATCCCCGGGCCACAGGGGGCGAATGGCGGGAGGCCGTGGAGCACTGGCGCGACGGGCGCATCCGCAAGCTCGTGCGCCGGGCCCGGGGAGCCCGGTGGACCGAGGTGCATCAGCTTCCCGGTGTCACGGTCATCCAGGGCCCGGCCGCCGCGCGGGCGTTCGTCCCCGGGCCCGTCGATCCGCTGCCGCGTCCGCTCGCCAAGCTCCAGGTCGAGGGCACCGAGCTGCCCGACGACCGGGCCTCCGACAGCGGCGACGCGATCGTGCGGATCGGCATCAGCCCGCTGATCGACATGACCACCGGCAAGTCGGCCGCCCAGTGCGGGCACGCGGCCCAACTCGCCTATGAGGCGATGGACGCCGACACGCTCACGCACTGGCGGGCCGACGGTTTCCGGGTGCGGGTCGAGCGCATCACCGCCGGGGCGTGGACTGCGGACCGTGGTCGAGTGCAGGTGGTCGACGCCGGATTCACCGAACTCGACGGGCCGACCGAGACGACCCGGGCCTGGTGGTGAGGCCCGCGGGGCCCTCATCCGAAGCTCACAGAGGCGTCATCCGGGCTTCACAGGGATCACACAGGATGACGGCGGACCGTTGAGACATCAATAACGAAGCATCCGATCACCGATCCCGGAGACCCGATATGACCACCCGACCCCCGCTGGCCATCGCCAGGTTCCTCACCACCGGAACCCTTCTCGCGGCCGCCTTCGCGACCGCCGGGATCGGCGTGCACCTCGCCGAGGCCGCCCACACCTCGACCTCCGCCTACGCGGCCTCGGTCACCACGACGACGACCGGGTCGGCGTCCACCGGCTCCTCGGGGTCGACGTCGTCGACGGCCGGCCAGGCCACCGGCTCCGGCGTCACCGGCAGCACCCAGCCGGCCCAGACCAGCACCCGCGGCAGCTGACCCGTGCCCTCCGCATCCACCGACCCGGTCGTCGCCGGGACCCAATTCCGGGCCATCGGCGCGGGCTGCCGGGTTCTCGTCACCAACCCCGACACGCTCGGCGCGGCCGAGAGCCTCGCCCGCGCCCACCTCGCGGACCTGGACGCGGCGGCGTCCCGGTTCCGCTCCGATTCCGAGGTGAGCCGGTTGGCGTCCCGGGCCGCGACCGGCCCGGCCAGCCAGATGGTGTCGTTCCTGCTCGCCGACTACCTGCGGGCGGCCCTCGAGATGAGCGAGCTCACCGATGGGCTCGTCGACCCGAGCGTCGGCGCGGCACTGGTCGCGAGCGGTTACGACGCCGACATGGACGAGATCCGTGCCGACCCTGCGTCCCGCGGCGCCGACCCGGTGCCGGTTCCCGGCTGGCGCAGCATCCAGCTGTCCGACGTCAACGTCGTCAGCGTCCCGCAGGGGATGCTCATCGACCTCGGCGCCACGGCGAAGGCCCACGCCGCCGACACCATCGCCCGCCGGCTCGCCGCCGCTCATCGCGGAGGGTTCCTCGTCAACCTCGGTGGCGACATCGCGGTGAGCGGCGATCTGCCCTCCGGCGGGTGGAACATCGGCATCGAGCTCGCCGATGGCCGCGAGGCTCAGGTGATCCGCAGCGACGGGGCGGCCGTGTGCACCTCCTCGACGCGGCTGCGCACCTGGACCTCCGGCGGTGAGGTACGCCACCACATCATCGACCCGCGCACCGGAACCTGCGCGCCGGCCGTGTGGGCCTCGGTGACCTGTGCCGCGCCGTCGGCCATCGTCGCCAACGCCATGTCGACCGCCGCGATCGTGCTGGGCGACGCCGCGCCCGACTGGCTGAAGGCTAAGGGCGTCACCGCCCGGCTCGACGGCGCCGACGGGTCCATCGCCCTGGTCAACGGCTGGCCCCGCCCCGAGGAGGATGCGGCATGAACGAGATCCTGTGGTACACGTCGCGGGCGACCGGGATCGTGAGCATCGTGCTGCTCACTTACGTCGTGGTGGCCGGTGTCCTCATCGCCGGACGCCGCAAGCCCCACGCCGCGAGCCCCACCATCACCATGGCCCTGCACCGGTGGATCGCGCTCGGCATGGTCGTGTTCCTGCTCGTGCACATCACCACGGCCATCGCCGAGACCTTCGTCAACATCAACTGGATCTCCTTCATCGTGCCGTTCACCAGCGGGTACTCACCGTTCTGGGTGGGCCGCGGCACCCTGGCCTTCGACCTGCTGGTCGTGGTCGTGGCCACGTCTTACCTGCGCCACCGGATCCCGGAGCGGAATTGGAAGCTCGTGCACTGGCTCGCCTACGCGTTCTGGCCGATGGCGATCATCCACGGCTTCGCGCTCGGCACCAGCCAGGAGTGGGTGCTGCGTCTCATCACCCTGGCCTGCGGCGTCGTCGGCCTGCTGGCCATCGCCTGGCGGCTCAACGCCCGCCACCACGACCGTGAGCGCCGCGACGTCATCCTCGAACAGGAGTGGTCATGACCCCCGCAACGCTGAACTCGACCGGCGTCCAGCTGCTCGACTCCCTCGAGGCCGCCGGGCTCACCGGACGCGGCGGCGCGGCATTCCCCTCCGCCGTGAAGCTCAGGGCGCTGACCAGGCGCCGCACCGCGGTGATCGTCAACGCCTGTGACGGTGAGCTCGGTGCGGTCAAGGACGGCTGGGTCGTCGCCAACCACCGCGACGAACTGCTGCGCGGCGCCACCATCGTCGGACGGCTGGCGCGTGGGCAGGTGAGCTTCGCGGCCCACCGCGGCTCCGCCACCGAGGAACGGCTGCGGCGGGCCCGCGTCGACGTGCTCGACGTGCCCGGCCGCTACGTGTCGTCGGAGGAGAGTTCGCTCATCAACTTCGCCGAGGGCGGCCTGGCGCGCCCGATGACCAAGCGCTCCCTGTACATCCAGGGCGGCCGCGATTCGACCGGACGGCGGATCCCGCCGACGGTCGTGCTCAACGCGGAAACGGTCTGGCGGATCGCCCAGATCGCCGACCATGGGCCGGAGTGGTTCCGCCGCTACGGCACGGCGGCCGAACCGGGACCGCGGCTCGCCTCGGTCGGCGGCTACGTCGGTCGCCCCGTGGTCATCGAGACCCAGGCGGGTGTCCCGATCGGCGACCTGCTCGCGGCCGCGCACACCCGCTCCGACGCCGAATACGTGCTGATCAACGGCCTGGGCGGCGCGTTCGCGCCGATCGTCGCCATCACCTCCTCGCCCTGGTCGCGCGAGGGTCTGGCCCGCTTCGACGCCCGCCTCGGCCCCGGCATCATCGAGGTGCTCGATCCCCGGCGCTGCCCCCTCGACACGGTCGGCGAGCTGCTCTCCTACGCGTCCGGCGAATCCGCCGGCCAGTGCGGACCGTGCATGTTCGGCGTCCCCGAACTGTCGGCTCTGTGGCAGCAGTTCGTGCGCAGCCCGTCGGCGCGGCACCGCCGGGCCCTCGAGGTCAACCTCGGACTGCTGCCCGGACGCGGCGGCTGCAAGTTCCCCGACGGTGTCGCGGGCGTCGCCCGCAGCGCTCTCGCCGTGTTCGCCGACCACATCACCGAGCACGCCTCCGGGCGCTGTCACTATGCCGCGAGGAGAACCGCATGAGTTCCGGGTTGAGGGCGGAGGACATCGTCCCCCTCCAGGTCGATCGGATGGCCTGCACCGGTCACGGCGTCTGCGCCCAGATCCTGCCGCGCAACATCACTCTCGACGCGCACGGGTACCCGATCCTGCTCGACGCCCTGGTCGACGCCGACGACGGGGACACGGCCATCCGCATGTGCCCCGCGCGTGCGCTCTACTGGAAGGACAGCTGAGGTTTCGGTTACCATGGGATCCCTTGAGGGGAGTACTTCGCGAAGTTCACCCGGTCAGTACGGACGGTTCCGCAACCGCCCCGGGTGACGCCCCACTAGCGATGTGGTGGTGAAGGAGACCTCGGACCGTTCAACGATCTGAGGATCCCCATGTCCCGCCTCCTTGCTCCCCTCACCGCTGTTCCCCTCACGCCGGGTGCGGCGCTCCCACCCCTGCAGACCATCGCCACCCCGGCCCTGTGGGGCTGGACCATCGGTGGGGTCCTCCTGCTGTTCGCCCTCGACTTCGTCATCACCCGGCGTCCCCACGAGGTGGGCACCCGGGAGGCGGTGGGCTGGTCGATGTTCTACGTCGGGCTGCCTCTCGCGTTCGGCGCATGGGTGTGGATCCGCTTCGGCGGTGACACCGGCCTGAAGTTCCTGTCGGGCTACGTCGTTGAGAAGTCGCTGAGCGTCGACAACCTGTTCGTGTTCATGCTGCTGCTCGGGGGCTTCGCGGTGCCACGGGTGCTGCAGCAGCGGGTGTTGCTGATCGGTGTGGCCGGGGCTCTCGCGCTGCGCGCGGTGTTCATCGCGGTCGGCGCGGTGATGCTGGCGCGCTTCGGCATCACGTTCCTGGTGTTCGGCCTGGTGCTGTTGGTGAGCGCCGTCAAGGTGTGGCGGGACGCCGTCCGCGGCCACGACGACGAGCCCGACGTCAACGGGCTCGCGGTGGTCCGGATGATCCGGCGGGTGCTCCCGGTGACCGACGGCTACCGGGGCACGGCGCTGGTGGTTTCCGAGCACGGACGCCGGGTGGTGACGCCCCTGCTCGTGGCCGTGCTGGCGATCCTCGCGGTCGACGTGCTGTTCGCCGTCGACTCGGTGCCGGCGGTCTTCGGGATCACGGGCGACCCCTATCTCGTGTTCGCCACCAACGCGTTCGCGCTCATGGGCCTGCGGGCGCTGTACTTCCTCATCGCCGGCGTGCTGAGCAAGCTCGTGCACCTCGGCCACGGCATGGCGCTCATCCTCGTGTTCATCTCGGTGAAGCTGATCCTGCACTGGGCGCACACGGTGTGGCACGGGGTCCCGACGGTCCCGACGTTGTGGTCCCTGGTGGTCATCGTCGCCATCCTCGTGGGCACCACGGTCAGCAGCCTGGCGGCGTCCCGTCGCTCGGGGGGTCGGCGCGCCCCGGCGTGAGCCCCGCCTCCCGATCGCCGGTCGCGCGCCGCCTGACCGCTCGCCCGCCGAATCTGCAGCCGAGCCGGGGGGAAGGACCCCCCTTGCGGCCCCGACCCCCCGATGTGCCTGCAGATCCGGCAGTTGTCCACAAGTCGCCGCCCGCCGTCGTCCGGAGGCCGAACCATCCAGACAATCCTGGCGTGACGAGCAGCTACCGAGAACTGGACGAGATCCTTGCCGGGGTCCTCGCGATCCGGTGCGGCGAGCATCCCCGGCTCAGTGGTGCGATCAGGTCGGGAGTGGCCTCCGGAAGACTGGTGCGCCTCCTGCCGGGGATCGTCGTTCCGGCGCACCAGAGGCGTGACTCGGACACGCGGATCGCGGCCGCGTCACTGTGGCGACCCAGCGGCGTCCTGCTGGGCCGGGCGGCGGCGCGGCTCTCGTTCGCGCCTCAGCTGGCCCTCGGCACCATCACGATCGCCGGGCCGCGGGCGACCCGCCGACAGGGGTTCGAGGTGGTGGAAGCAGTGGTCAGGACGGAGTTTGTCCGCTACCGGGGAGGAATCCCGCACAGCGAGCCCAGTCTCACCGTGGTCGACCTCCTTCGGGCCGGGGACCGCGAGCCGCTGTACGAGGCGCTGAGAAGCCGTGCCGTCACCCTTCGGTCGCTCCACGCCACCCTTGCGGCCACCCCCATGCGGGAGGGGAACCCGATGGTGCGCCGGGAACTGTGGCTCGCCCGGGAGAACCCATGGTCGGTGGGGGAGGCGGAACTGCACGCCTTCCTCCGCACGAGCGGAATCACAGGGTGGCGGGGCAACGTGAGGGTGGAGGCGCAAGGAGCCGTGTACTTCGCTGACGCACTCTTCCGCCGGCAGCGCCTCATCCTGGAGCTCGACGGCCTCGAGCACCACACGACGTTGCTCGACCGGGAGTACGACTACCGGCGCCGGGCGGCGCTCATGGCGGAGGGCTTCCGGCTGATGGGACTCACCCTGGGAATGATCCGAACCGATCCGGAGCGGACGGCGGAACGCATCTCGAGAGCGCGGGCGATCCGGGCGCCGCTGTGACACGGCCGAAAATGCAGGCGAGGCGCGGGGGTCGGCGCCCCTGCGGGTGGCCCCACCGTGGCTAGCCTGCAGATTCGGCTGACTCCCTCGCCGCCCAAGCGGGCGGAACGTAGGCGCACGTGGGGTCGGACGCCAGGTAGTTCCCCGTCATCGCGTAGGCGGTCGAGCGCGAGCCGCCGCACAGGGTGGCGAACTCGCACACCCCGCACTTGCCCTCGAACTCCTGCGGACGCCGCAACGCCTGGAACACCGGCGAGTCGCGGTAGATCTCCCGGAACGACTGCCGCTTGACGTTGCCG
>DAIESZ010000297.1 GCA_027346035.1 Propionibacteriaceae bacterium | reverse complement strand
ACGACGCGTTGACCACCGGGGTGGCCTCCATCGCCAGGCACACCGCCTTCGCGTGCAGCAGCAACGGCGAGATCCGCAGCCCGGCGAACTCGCGGCGCGACTTGATCCGCTCGACCATCTCCATCATGGCGGTGACGTCGATGGTCACCCACTCGGTGACGTGGACGTGGGTGGTGATCGAGTCGACCATCGCCTGCGCGGTGACCTTGCGGACGCCGCGGATCGGCTCGCGCCGCTCGCCCCCGACGCTCCCGGAACGGAACGAGCCCCCGTAGCCGTGATCCGAGCCGTCGCCGAACGCCGAACCACCGAATCCGGAGGGGCCGGCGTCGGGCACGTAGGAGTCGGCACCGATGCTCTGCTCACCGAACCGCCCGCCCGCGTACTCGGACCGGCTGCCCTGACCGAACTGGCCGTTCGCGGCGGCCTCGTCGTCGCTCATGACCCGCCCGGAGGCGAGTGTCTGCATCGCGGCGGCCGCCTCGACGTCGCCGCGGGTGATGCGCCCGACGGGTCCGGAACCGGTGACCGTCTCCAGGTCGACCCCGAGCAGTTTCGCGAGATGGCGCACGGGCGGCTTGGCGAGCTTGGGGCCCGATCCACGGGTCGGCACGATGTCGGTGCCGCGAGGGGCCTTGCCCGGGTCGGGCAACGGATCGCCGTGAGCCTCGGCGGTGACCGGACCCCCGGGGATCACCTCGTCGGCGCGGCGCCCGTGCTCACTTTGCTGGTAGCCCGCGTTGTAGGCCTCGTGCACCTGGCGGCCGTCGGTGTCCGCCCCGGCGGCCCGGCGACGGCGACGTGACGATGAGCCGCTCGGCCCATACCCGACGAGGTTGGGGCCGGGGACGTCACCACCGTTGTCGGACGCCTGCTGCGGCGCGGCATCCGAGGGCGCCTCGTCCGCGGAGCCGTCGTCGATGGTGATGATCGGCGTCCCGACCTCGACCGTCGCGCCCTCGGGCACCAGTAACGCGGTGACGGTACCCGACACGGGCGCGGGCAACTCGACGAGCGACTTGCTCGTCTCGATCTCCACGATGATGTCGTTGACCTTGACGGAGTCGCCCTCGGCGACCATCCACCGGATGATTTCGGCCTCGACGAGGCCCTCCCCCGGGTCGGGAAGTCGGAACTGGAACATCGCTTCTCCCTCTGGTGCTCAGTAGGCCAGCGACCGGTCGACCGCGTCGAGGATCCGGTCGACGTCGGGCAGGAAGTCGTTCTCGACGCGTGAATTCGGGTAGGGCATGTCGTGTCCGGTGACCCGGAGCACGGGTGATTCCATGAGGTAGAACAGGTCCTCGGACAGCCGGGCGGCGATCTCCGCCCCGAGGCCGAGCGTCTGGACATCCTCGTGCACGACGATCCCCCGTCGGGTGCGCCGCACCGAGTTGGTGAGCGTCACCATGTCGATCGGCGAGAGGCTGCGCAGGTCGACCACCTCGAGGGAGCGCCCCTCCTCCTCGGCGATGCCGGCGGCCTCGACGCACATCTTCACCATCGGACCGTAGGTGATGAGCGTCGCGTCGGTACCCCCGCGGACCACCCGTGCCTGGTGCAGCGGCAGTGGTTTCGTGTCGTGCACCACCTCGCCCTTGTCGTGGTAGCGCCGTTTGGGCTCCAGGAAGATCACCGGATCGTCGGATGCCACCGCCTGCTGGATCATCCAGTAGGCGTCATTCGGTGTGGAGCAGGTGACGACCTTGAGCCCCGCGGTGTGCGCGAAGTAGGCCTCGGGCGACTCGGAGTGGTGCTCGATCGCGCCGATGCCGCCGCCATAGGGGATGCGGATGACCATCGGTACCGCGTGGCGACCCTCGGTGCGGTTGTGGAACTTGGCCACCTGGCTGACGATCTGATTGAAGGCCGGGTAGACGAAACCGTCGAACTGGATCTCGACCACCGGCCGGTAACCGCGCATGGCCATGCCGAACGACGTGCCGACGATCCCCGACTCGGCCAGCGGGGCGTCGATGACGCGGTCCTCGCCGAAGTCCTTCTGGAGTCCCTCGGTGATGCGGAACACCCCGCCGAGCTTGCCGATGTCCTCGCCGTAGAGGAGCACCTTGGGGTTGGCGTCGAGGGCGCGGCGCAGGCCCGCATTGAGGGCCTTGGCCAGAGTCATCGTGCTCATCGGGAACTCCCATCGGTGGCCTCGAAACCGGCGAGGTAGGAGATATGGGCGTCGCGCTGGTCCTCGATCTCGGCCGTCGGCTCCCGGAACACCTTGTCGAAACGGTGTGCCAACGGCTCGCTCCGGAGGGACTTGCAGGCGGCGCGGACGTGTTCGCCGAACTCGTCGGCCTCGGCGTCCAGGGCGGCCAACCAGGCCTCATCGATGGCTCCGGTGCCGAGCAGGTAGGTCCTGACCCGCTCGATGGGGTCCTTGCGCCGCCACGCCTCGGTCTCCTCCGACAGCCGGTACTTCGACGGGTCGTCGGAGGTCGTGTGCGCGCCCATCCGGTAGGTGAACGCCTCAATGAACGCCGGTCCCTGGCCCTGACGGGCCCGCTCCATCGCCCAGTCGGTGACCACCTTCACCGCGAGCACGTCGTTGCCGTCGACCCGGATGCCGGGGAACCCGTAACCCCAGGCCCTCTGATAGAGGGGGATCCGACTCTGCCGCGTGCTGGGCTCGCTGATGGCCCACTGGTTGTTGGTGCAGAAGAACACGACCGGGGCCCGAAAGCTCGCGGCGAAGACGTAGGACTCGTTGACATCGCCCTGGCTGGACGCCCCGTCGCCGTGGAACGCCAGCACGGCCGCGTTGCGTTCCGGATCGGGATTGCCGACGGCGCCGTCGTGCTGGATGCCCGTCGCGTAGCCGGTGGCGTGCAGCGTCTGGGCCCCGATGATGATCTGGTATTGGGCGAAACGGGTGGCTTCGATGTCCCAGTCACCCATCGAGGTACCCCGGAACAGGGCCAGCATGTTCGCGACCGGAACATCGCGCAACATCGCCAACCCGTGCTCGCGGTAGGTGGGGAAGATCATGTCGGCGTCCCGGACCGCGCGACCGGAACCGATCTGCGCGGCCTCCTGGCCGAGCAGCGGAGGCCACAGCCCCAACTCCCCCTGCCGCTGGAGACTGGTGCCCTCCTGGTCGTAGCGGCGGGCCAGCACCATCTCCCGCAGATAGCCGGCGATCTCGGCGTCGTCGCCGATGAAGGCGAACTCGGAATGCTGCACACGGCGACCCTCGGGAGTGAGCAACTGCACCATCTCGTCGGACGCGGTGACGGCGTCGGCGACGCTGGTGGCTGCGGGCGGCCCACTCCAGGGCTGGACGGGTTGACTCATCGAGATCCTTTCCGGCGGCATCGTAGGCGCGGCGATGACCCCTCCCCCATCGGTCAGCGGCACGATGGACCGAGCCTAGTTCCACGACCACGGGTGACGGGACGGGTTCCCTCAACCTACGGAACCGAAGGTTACTACACCGTAACCATCGGCGCCAGGGGGTTGCGGCCCGCCCCACGCGACTCGCACGAATCGGTGATTCTGAGATTTGCTTATCGTTCGTTCATCTTTCGTTCAGTGTCGGGTCCCGCCGACAGTGTCTTCACTAGGATGGATTCCTGATGACCAGCTTTTAGAGGATTGGACGGACCACCCCAAGGGGTG
>DAIESZ010000295.1 GCA_027346035.1 Propionibacteriaceae bacterium | reverse complement strand
CGGCAAGACGATCAACTGATCGCCCGTCAGCACGCGACACCGCAATCGGCGGCCCACCATGGTGGGCCGCCGATTGCGGTGTCGGTGCGTCGTGGCATAGGGCGCAGGGTGGTTCCGCGTGGCGCCTGCGGCTGGCGAACTCGACGTTCCGGCTGGCATTCGCTGCCAATTCCGCGTCGTGAACGCCAGCCTGAGCAGAGATCGCCAGCCGCTCGACGGCATCGAGGTGGCTCGGAGGTTTTCTCCGCTCACAGCGCCGACGTGCGGTGAGGGAGCAGGTCGGCTCAGCGCCCGGTGGCGTGCCCCTGGCCACCGCGGGTGCTGGCCCCCGCGAGCAGCGCACCCGAGCGGGGATCGCGCCCGACGACGCACACCCGGCCGAGGGACGCCGCCGGCAGCACGCGCACGTCGTGGCCCCGTCGGCGGAGGCCCTCGATCACCTGATGACCCGCGTCGGCCTCGATCGACAAAGAGGTGCGCTCGAAGCCGCGCGGCCAGAACGAACCGATGAGATGGTCGGTGTGCCACTGTGGTGCGTCGATCGCCGCCTGCGGGTCGAGGCGGCCCTGCTCGGCGAGGCCGTGGGCCATCCGGACGAAGGTGTTGAACGTCCACTGGTCCTGCTGGTCGCCGCCCGGGGTGCCGAAGCCCAGCGTGACCCGTCCCTCGAACTCGGCGATCGTGGGGCTCAGCGTGCTGCGGGGACGCCGCCCGGGCGTCAGCGTGTTGGGCAGCCCGTCGTCGAGCCAGCACATCTGCAATCGCGTGCCGAGCGGGAAGCCGAGTTCGGGGATCATCGGGTTCGACTGCAACCAGCCCCCCGACGGTGTCGCGGCGACGATCGTGCCCCACCGGTCCGTGACCGCGATGTGGCAGGTGTCGCCGCGCGTCTTTCCGTCGGCGGCGACCCCCGCGGTGTCGACGGTCGGCTTCCGGAAGGTCGGCTCGCCCGCGCCGGCGTCAGCCATGGAGCCCTCCCCGCCGCCGAGCAGTCGGGTGATGTGCGCGGGCAACAGCGGCTCGACACCGTCGGGTGCCCCTGGGCTCCAGCCCGTGCGCGCGTAGGGACCGATGAGGTCGCGGCGCGCCGACGAGTACTGCTCGTCGAGCAGTCCGTGGGGCAGGGGCGCGCTGTCGCCGTACCACGCGTCACGGTCGGCGAGGGCGAGCTTGGCCCCCTCGATCAGCCGGTGCACCACGGCGGGGTCACCGGCGTCGGCCTCGACAGGGTCGAGGTCGGCGAGCAGCGCCGCCTGCTGCAGGAACACCGGCCCCTGGGTCCACGGGCCGGCCTTGTGGATGCTCCACGGTCCCCATGCGTGCGTGAACGTCGGCTCCCAGGACGCAGACCATCCCGCGAGGTCGTCAAGGCCGAGGAAGCCGGCGTGGTCGTCACCGCTGGAATCGCGGGTCGGGCGCTCGGAGGTGGCGACCATGGCCTTGGCGACGAACCCGGTTCTCCAGATCTCGCGCGCGGTGTCGATCTCGCGGTCACGGCGTCCGTCGGTGCCGGTGACGCCGGAAGTGGCCTCGTCGACGAGGCGGCGCCAGGTGGCGGCGAGTCGCGGGTTGCGCCACAGCCGGTCGGGACGCGGCGGCTCGGTGAGGTAGAACTCCGCAGAGGTGGGCCAGTGCTCGGTGAAGTGGGCCCGCATCCGCTCGACGACGTCACCGATCCGGGCGAGTGGGTAGTGGCCCTGCTCGGCGATCGCGATCGCCGGGGCGAGCACGTCGCCGAGCCGCCAGGTGCCGTGGTCGCGCAGCGCCAACAGCCAGGCGTCGACCGCGCCGGGCACGGCCGCCGCGAGCGGACCGGTGCCCGGAACCAGGTCGAGCCCGAGGCCGCGGTAGGCACCGGCGCTCGCCCCGGCGGGTGCGGTGCCCTGGCCGCAGAGGGCCTGCGGCGTCTGGCCCCGGACGCTGATGAGGATCGTCGCGTCACCCCCGGGGCCGTTGAGGTGTGGCTCGACGACGTGCAGCACGAACGCGCCGGCCGCGGCGGCGTCGATGGCGTTGCCGCCCCGGTCGAGCACCGACATCGCGGTGGCGGTGGCGAGTTGATGGGTGCTGGCGACGGTGCCGAATGTTCCGACGATGCTGGCAGTCATGGTGTCACGCTATCGCCGGACCTCGTGCGCTGCGTCTCTGGCGCTCGGGCCTCGCGGCGTCCATCATGACTGATGTGACCTTCAGCATCGTCGCGCTCAGCTCCGACGGCGGATCGCTCGGCGTCGCGACGGCCACCCATTCCCTCTGCGTGGGCCGGTCCGTCCCGGCCATCGCACCGGGGGTCGGGGCGGTCGTCACCCAGGCGTGGGCGAACCGGGCCTTCCGGCACACCGCCCTCGAGGGGATGCGGCGTGGCGCCACCGTCACGGAGGTGCTGCACGACCTCGCGGCGATGGACCTCGCGTTCTCGTCACGCCAGGTCGGGCTGCTGTCGGCGAGCGGTGTCGGAATCGCCCACACCGGCTCCGACACCGACCCCTGGGCGGGCGCGATCGTCGAGCCCGAGCTCGTGCTGGTCGGCCACGACCTGGTGGGGCCCGAAGTGCTGGCCGCGATGCGTGATCGCTTCCGCGACGGTGCCGACCAGGGCCTCGATTTCGCGACGCTGCTCGTCGATTGCCTGCTGGCGGGGGACGCCGCGGGCGGGAACCGTCGGGGGCGGCAGAGTGCGGCCGTGCTGACCGCCCCGCATACGCTCCCCGACACCGAGTGGCCCGAGCTCGATGTCGATCTGCGCATCGACGACCATCCCGATGCGATCCGTGAACTGGCGGTGCTGCTCGGACGCTGGCGGGCCGAGGAACTGCTCAGCGAAGACTGACCGTGGCGAGTGCGGGGCCGGCCGACGGGCCGACTCAACAGGGCGGGTGAATCCGGTGCGCACGGCGGACGAGGCGTGCACCGGCGTCCGAGGCGACCCGCGCGGCGTACGACTGGTCCGTTTCGCGGTGTCAGGTCGTACGCCGTCGGCCGGGTCGTACGCCGCCCGGGCTGGACGTCAGAGCAGGTTCACGTGGTGGTGCGCGAAGGGGGTGCCCTTGGCGCGTTCGACCGACTTGTGGATCTCGCGCTCGGCAGCCTCGCGGTCGGCCCACGTCGACCCCTCGACGCTCTTGCCGGGCTCGAGGTCCTTGTAGACCGTGAAGAAGTGCTCGATCTCGAGCAGCAGGAAGTCGGGAACGTCGGCGAGGTCGGTGAGGTAGTCGCGACGGTGATCGGCGGTCGGCACGCACAGCACCTTGTCGTCGCCGCCCATCTCGTCCCTCATCCGGAACATCGCGATCGCGCGGCACTGGATGAGACATCCGGGGAAGGTGGGCTCGTAGCAGATCACCATGGCATCGAGCGGGTCGCCGTCGGCGCCCAGCGTGCCCTCGATGAACCCGTAGTCGTAGGGGTACTGGGTGGAGGTGAACAGGGTACGGTCGAGACGGATGCGTCCGGTCTTGTGATCCATCTCGTACTTGTTCTTGGTGCCGCGGGGGATCTCGACCGTGACGTCGAAGGTCATCGAGTCGGGGAGCTTGGTCACCGGGACGGTACGGAAGTCTTCAGACACGGGAGGCTCTCTCTATCATGGTCGGGGCCAGGTGTGCGCGTCGTCGTGCACGGCTGTACATGGCAAAGACTATCGGTAAGTCAAGAGGTGGAGTGAGTCGAGCAACGAGCCGTCGGTGGCTCACCTGGCGGGTGAGCACGGTGACGGTCGTCGCCGGCCTCGTCGCATCGGGGACCATCCTGGTGGCCGCGCGGCCCGATGTCCGGGCCGAGTTGCT
>DAIESZ010000282.1 GCA_027346035.1 Propionibacteriaceae bacterium | reverse complement strand
GGGCAAGCAGACCGTGATCCGGCTCGCGCTCACCTGCATGCTGGCGGAGGGCCACCTGCTGCTCGAGGACGCCCCGGGCACCGGCAAGACCGCCCTCGCCCGGGCGATCGCGGCCACCGTGCAGGGCACGCACAACCGCATCCAGTTCACCCCCGACCTGCTGCCGTCCGACATCACCGGCATCACGATGTACGACCAGAACAACCGGCGCTGGGAGTTCCACAAGGGGCCGATCTTCTCGGCGATCGTGCTGGCGGACGAGATCAACCGGGCCTCGCCGAAGACCCAGTCGGCGCTGCTCGAGGTGATGGAGGAGTCGCACGTCACCGTCGACGGCACCCGCTACGACGCGGGGCGTCCGTTCATGGTCATCGCGACCCAGAACCCGGTCGAGCAGGCCGGCACCTACCGGCTGCCCGAGGCCCAGCTCGACCGCTTCCTCATGAAGACGAGCGTGGGCTACCCCGAACGCGCCGCGGCGGTTCAGGTGCTCGCCGGGTCGGCCAACCCCGACCGGACGCGTAACCTGCACCCGATCATCTCGACCCAGGCGGTGGGGGAGATGGCCGACATGGTCAAGGAGAACCACGTCGACGAGGCCGTGCTCGACTACGTCCAGCGCTTGGCCGAGGCCACCCGCGACACCGACGACACCCTCCTCGGTGTCAGCACCCGCGGTGCGATCGCCATGGTCCGGGTCGCTCGCGTGTGGGCCGCCGCGCACGGCCGCAACTACGTGCTCGCCGACGACATCAAGGAGCTCGCCGCCCCGGTGTGGACCCACCGAGTGGTCATGTCGCCCGAGGCCGAGTTCTCGGGCACTACCGCCACCACCGTGCTCGCCCGTGCGCTCGAGACGGTGCAGGCGCCTGCAGCCCGCGGGTCGCGATGAGCGAGGCCGCCACCCTCGACCTGTTCCGCCGCCTCTGGCCGTTCGGACGCCGCGAGGAGCAGACGCCGCGACGGGCAAGCGCCCGGTCGCGGCGGCTGCCACGTCCGCACGTCGACCTCAGCCGACTGGGACCGGCGCTCGCCGGGGTCCGTGCCCTCGCGCTGCCGCTGGTCGGCCCCCTGCGGATCATCACGCCGTTGGGCTGGGTGGCCACCGCCGGGGGAGCGGCGATGCTCGTGGCCGGGCTCACCTTCGGGTGGGCCGAGGCCGTTGCGATGGGCTGCATCGGACTGGTCGCCGCGCTGGCCGCCGTGGTGTGGACGCTGGGACGCGCGGACTACCGCGCGGAGATCGACCTCGACGCCCGGCGGGTCAAGGTCGGCGATCAGGTGCTCGGCCGGGTGCGGGTGACGAACCTGCGCCGCCGGCAACTGCTCGGCTCGACCATCGAACTCCCGGTCGGGCGCTCGGTGGCGTCGTTCGCGCTGCCGTCGCTCGCCCACGAGCAGGCTCACGAACAGATCTTCACCGTGCCGACCCGCCGGCGGGCCGTCATCACCATCGGCCCGGTGTCCTCGGTACGGTCCGACCCCCTGGCGCTGGTGCGCCGGGTGCGGGCCTGGTGCGATCCGGTCGAGGTGTTCGTTCACCCCCGGACCGTGCCGCTGTCGACCGGTCTGACCGGGTTCCTTAAGGACGTCGAAGGGATTACCACCCACGACCTCTCGTCGTCGGACGTCGCGTTCCACGCCCTGCGCGAGTACGTCCCGGGCGACGACCGCCGCGCCATCCACTGGCGCACCACGGCACGGCTCGGCAAGCTCATGGTCCGCCAGTTCGAGGAAACCAAGCGCACCCATCTGCTCATCGTGCTCAGCCTCAACCCAGCCGACTACGCGGACGCCGACGAGTTCGAGACCGCGGTGTCCACCGCCGGGTCGCTGGTGCTGCAGGGCATGCGTGACGAGCGCCAGGTGAGCCTCGTGAGCCACGACGGCGTCGTCGCGGCGCACTCCGGCACGCTCGTCCTCGACGAGCTGTCCCGCATCGACGTCCGGCCCAAGGCGTCGTCGTTCCACCTGCTCGCGAGCCAGGCCGTGCTCAAGGTTCCGGAGTGCTCCGTCGTCGCGCTCGTCACCGGTTCCGCCGTGACCCCCGCCGAGTTGAGGCTGTCCCGGACGTCGTTGCCGCTCGAGGTCGGGGCGTTCGCCGTCCGCTGCGCTGGGCAGGCACCCGCCTCCCGGCGCTCGCTCACGGATCTCACCGTGCTCGACGTCCCGGCGCTCGACGACCTTCCTCGGGCACTCAGGAGCCTCAAGTGAGCGCCCTGGCTGTGAGCCTGGACGCCGACCGTCCCGCCCTCGGCAGCACCCGCGCAGTCGACGTCGCTGCCGTCGTGGTCCTCGCCGCCTGCGGGATCGTCGCCTTCGGCCCGGTCTTCGGAGGCGCTCCCGGTTACCTGGCGGCGGGCGGCGGAGCCCTCGTCGGCCTGGGGCTCGCCCTGCTCACCACCTGGCGACGCGTGGGGGCGGCGATGACCGCAGCCTTCGCTCTGCTGGCCTACCTGGTCTTCGTCGGCCCCTTCGCGCTCCGCGACTCCCTCGTCGCGGGGATTGTCCCCAGCCTCGCCACCCTCGAGCGGGGATCGCTGCTCATCGTCCAGTCCTGGCGCGACCTGCTCACGGTTGGGATCCCCGCCAGTTCGTTCTCGGGACCGGCCGTCGTTCCCTTCCTCGCTGGTCTCGTGTGCGTGCTTGTCGGCATGCGCCTCGCGGTGCTGCCCCGGTGGCACCTGCTCGCGCTGGTGCCTCTGCTGGCATTCCTGCTGGTGGGAATCCTGTGGGGCCTGGCCCAACCCGCGCTGGGCATCGTCCCGGGCTCAGTGTTCGCGGTGACTGCCCTGGTCTGGGGACGGCTCCGACAGAGCGCTGCCCGCCGTGTCGGGGTCGAGGACGTCGGCGTCGTAGCTGGCGCCTTCGGTCGCTCCCGGGGGACCGCGATCGCGCTCGGCGCTGGGGTCCTCGCCCTCGGGACGCTGGTCTCCGTCGGCTTCGCCTCTGTCGGCGTCGGTCACCGCGTGGTGCTCCGCGACCTCGTACAGCCGCCGCTCGACCTGCGTGCCTACGCGAGTCCTCTCATGAGTTACCGGTATCTCGAGAACGACGAGAAGTCGGTCGAGCTGTTCAGCGTCACCGGATTGCCCAAGTCATCGCGGGTCAGGCTGGCCACTCTCGACGCCTACGACGGCATCGTCTACAACGTCGCCGACTCCTCGGCCGGCTACGCCCGCGTCGGCACCCGGATCGACCCCCGCGGCTCGTCGACGACCGGGGCTGCGCCCGTGTCTGTCCGGTACGCGATCAACGGCTACCAAGGGGTGTGGCTACCGGGTGGGGGGGACTTGCGGGGGGTCGACTTCACCGGCGTCGGCAAGCTCGACCAGCGGGGAACCCTCTACTACAACTCCGACACCGGCACCGCCCTGGTGACCAGCGGCCTCACCGACGGGGCCGCGTACACGGTCCAGGAGGTTCCTCCCGCGACCTTCAGCGACGCTCAGCTTGCCCAGTGGGGTCCGCGGGACGTCTCACTGCCGCCCAGCCAGGGGGTTCCGGACGCCATCGGCAAGCTGGCCGCCGAGTACACCGCCGACGCGCACACTCCGATCGAACAGCTGCGTGCGCTCGAGAAGCACCTCCAGCAGGGCTACTACTCCAACGGCCAGGACGGGAACTCCCTGTCCGGTCACAGTGAGGCCCGGATCTCGTCGATGCTGTCGTCGCCCCAACTCGTGGGCGACGACGAGCAGTACGCCGTCGCGATGGCGTTGATGGCGCGTCAACTCGGGCTTCCCGCGCGGGTGGTGATGGGCTTCTACCCCGGCACCGCCCCTACTACGGGCACGTGGAACGTCACCGGCAACGACGCGCACGTGTGGGTCGAGGTGGCGTTCAACAAGGCCGGCTGGGTGCAGTTCGATCCGACCCCGAACCGCGATCGGGTGCCGAAGACCACGGTGCCGAAGCCGCAGCCGAAGCCCAGGCCACGGGTGCAGCCTCCGCCCGTCCCGCCCCAGGAACCGGCACAGCAGCCGACGAATCTCCAGGGCGACAAGACGAAGCAACCCGCCAAGGCGGGCGCGCAGGCCTGGGTCACCTACCTCCTGTGGGGCGCGGCCGGTGTGGGCGGGCTCCTGGTGCTCGCCTCTCCGCTGCTCGTCATCGCCGGTCTCCGACTCCGTCGGCGCCGGCGGCGCCTCGGAGCCGAGCACCCTGCCGACCGGCTCACCGGCGGCTGGGCCGAGGTGGTGGACGCCGCCAACGACCTGGGGTACGCCGTCGACGGGCGCCGCACCCGCCAGGAGGTCGCGGCCGACCTGGCTCTGGTCACCGCAACGCCGCACCCGGTGACATTGGCCCAGCGCATCGATTCCGGGGTCTTCGGTCCCGGGACGCCGCCGACCGCCGAGGCCGACTCCGCC
>DAIESZ010000269.1 GCA_027346035.1 Propionibacteriaceae bacterium | reverse complement strand
CGAGGGGTTCAGGGGCGGATGCAGGCTCACGACGTCGCTGGTCGCCATGAGTTCGTCGAGCGAGACCGGGCGGACGCCGAGACGTACGGCGTCCCCGTGCGTCAGGTAGGGGTCGTACACCTGCAGGTCGAGGTCCATCAGGCCGAGCCGCTCGATGACGATCCGCCCGATCCGCGAGGCCGCGACGATCCCGATGGTCTTGGCCCGGTTCCCCGCGTGGGGGAACTCGACCTCCCGGTCGATCCCGGCACGACGCACGCGGTAGGTCTGGCGGGCCCTGAACGCCTGTTTGTTCGCCAGCACGATCATCGCGACGGTGAACTCGGCGACCGGGATCGCATTGACCCACCCGGCGTTGGACACCTGAATGCCGCGCTCGCGGGCGCTGGGCGGGAGCAGCGCGGACCCCTTGCCGCCCGCGTGCAGCACGTACCGCAGTCGGGGAGCCGCCTCGAGATCGGCGTCGCTGAGTTCCGGAGCACCCCAGCCCGTGACGAGCACTTCGGCGCGCGCGAGCGCACGTCGGGCCTCGGCCGTGTCGAAGGCGACGAACGGCTCGGCGTTGAGCGCCTCGACACCGTCCATCCGCAGCGCCTCACCGTCGGTGCCGAACAGATGCATGGAGAGTTCGGGGGGAGCCATGGTTGTGACGAAGGTCACCGGCGGGCGCCGGGGCGCCGTCGTCCCGTCCGTGCTTGGTCGACCGACGCGGCTGGCTGTGTTCGTCATGGAGACCTCATCGTCCAGTGCGGAGAACGACGGGGACCGTCGTCGTACTGAAACTAGTTACAGAACGACGAAAATGCAAGATCACGGGGACGGTGGGGCGATCGACCCGCGACGCACCAAGTGCGGCTCGAGCAGGACGTGCCCGGAGGGGGAGTGGCCGAGTGCGATCTCGGCGGCCCGGACACCCACGTCGAAGAATGGCGGCCGGACCGTCGTCAGCCCCGGCGTGAGGTCGGAGACGATCGGCACGTCGTCGAACCCGACGATGGACAGCTCGTCGGGGATGCGAGTCCCGGCGCGCCGAGCGGCCCGGTAGGCGCCGACCGCGATGTTGTCGGTCATGCAGACGACCGCAGTCGCACCGGCATGGGAGGCCAGGAGCTCCCCGACAGCCCGAGCGCCGTCTTCCTCCGAGTTTCCCGACACCCGGATGAGGGAGGGGTCGGAGGGGATGCCGTGTCGCGCCAACGCGTCGCCGTAGCCGTCGAGACGCAGCTCGGAGGTGGTCATGCCGCGCGGCTCGCCGACGTAGGCGATCCGCCGGTGGCCGAGCCCGATGAGTTCCTCGACGGCCTCGCTCATCCCCGTCCGTTGGTCGTAGTCGACGCTCGCGATGTCGGGGTGACCCGCCAGCGGCGGCCGACCGCACAGGATCAAGGGGGCGCCGACATCGGCGAGGTCCTTGGCGTAACCGGCGGCTCGACGGACGAACCGCTCGTCGGTCTCGGTGGATCCCACCAGGAGCACCGCGCCCACCCGCAGCTCCCGCAGCGTGGCGATGAGCTCGGCCTCACGCTCGGAATCCCCGCCCGTGGCCGACATGAGGAGCAGGTGTCCTTCCCTGCTCGTGACGCTCTCGACGCCCGCCGCCAGCGACGCGAAGGTGGGGCCGATCATCGCGCGGACGATGAACGCCATCGTGTGCGGCCCGCGTCCGGTCATCGCTCGGGCCAGGCCGTTGACGACGTACCCCAACTCTTCGGCTGCGGCCAGCACTCGCGCGCGTGTCCGCTCGTGGACGTTGACGCCGCCGGCGAAGACGCGCGACGCGGTGGCCGGGGAGACTCCCGCGTGGGCTGCGACGTCGCGCAGGTTGACCGAGGCGACTCGGGCCGGCCCCCGTGAACCTGCTCTGCGTTGGCGTGCGGCGGGGTCGATGGGGTCCATGTCTCGGGATGCTACAGGGTCTTGACTTGACGACTGGAGTGGTTTACGGTCACCGAATGAAACTAGTTCCAAATCCAACTGGTCGACGCAACTGAGGAGATCGCCGTGCAACGACGCACCGCCGTCGTGGAGGTCCGGCGACGCAGACAATCGCCCCGAGCGAATCTTGCCCTTCTGCTGCTGGCGCTGCCCGGGATCGTGTGGTTCCTCGTGTTCGCCTACGGGCCGATGGCCGGGCTGGTCGTCGCGTTCAAGAGCTTCAATGTTCGCGACGGGATCTTCGGGAGCCCCTGGAACGGGCTGCAGAACTTCAAGTACTTCCTCGAGAGCGGCGACGCCACCCGGATCGTCGTCAACACTCTGGTCCTGAACGCCCTGTTCCTGTCGGCGTCGTTGCTCGCCGGACTGATCCTCGCGCTGATGCTCAACGAGATCCGCGGCAGCCTCTACCGACGGTTCGTGCAGTCGACGATCTTCTTCCCCTACTTCGTCTCGCCGATCGTCATCAGCATCATCCTCCAGGCCGTGCTGGCCGGGGTCAGCGGACGCGGGGGACTGTTGAACAACCTGCTCAGTGTCATCGACCTGCCCCAGGTCAACTGGTACACGACACCCGGGCCGTGGCCCTGGATCCTCACGATCGTCAAGGTGTGGCAGCTCGGCGGTTACACGTCAGTGATCTTCCTGGCGGCCATCACATCAATCTCCGAGGACGTCTACGAGGCGGCCGCGCTCGACGGTGCCTCCCGCACGCGCATGGCGTTGTCGATCACCACGCCCCTGTTGTTCCCCACACTGGGCGTCCTCGTCGTGCTGGGGGTCGGCCGGATCTTCTTCGGTGACTTCGCGACGATCTACGCGATCGTCCAGGACAACGGGACGTTGTTCCCGACCACCGACGTCATCGACACCTACGTGTTCAGGTCCCTGCGAACAGTCGGCGACTTCGGGACCACCGCCGCCATCGGGCTGTTCCAATCCGTCGTGGGCTTCTGTTTCGTCAGCGCCGCGGTGCTTGTCCAGCGCCGAGTCGACAAGGAAAGCAGCATCCTATGAGCACCATCATCGGTCGCAACCAGACCATCACCGATCTCGACGCGGAGGCCGTCCTGACCGGCCGCATCCCGGTTGAGTCGGCACCCCGGCGACGTCCGGGACGCCGGCGGGCGGAGCCGTTCACCGTGGTCAGCTACGTCGTCGTCTCGCTGTTCGGCCTGTTCTGCCTCATCCCGTTGTGGATGATCTTCGCCGGGTCGCTCACCGACGAGTCGACGCTCGCGAGCAAGGGATACAGCTTCCTGCCGCACCCCTTCTCGCTGACGGCCTACGCCATGCTGTTCTCGGGGCAGTCGTTGCTCAAGGGCTACATCGCTTCCCTGTTCATCACCATCGTGGGAACGTCCCTGTCGCTGTCCTGCACGGCCGCCCTGGCATGGGTCATCGCCCGCCAGCTGCCGGGGATCTCTCGGCCGCTGACGATCTTCAGCTACATCCCGATGCTGTTCACCGGTGGCCTGGTGCCTCTCTACCTGCTGGTCACCCAGGTGCTGCACCTCACCAACAGCTGGTTCTCGGTGATCCTGCCGATCATGCTCGCCCCGTTCCTCATCTTCGTCGCGGTGAGCTTCTTCCGGCAGTTGCCCGAGGCGATCCTCGACTCGGCGAAGGTCGATGGCGCAGGGGAGATGCGGATTTTCTTCCAGATCGTGCTCCCGCTGTCCAAGCCGATCCTCGCGGTGCTCGGCCTCTTCTACGCCGTCACGTACTGGAACGAGTGGTTCATGGCGCTGCTGTTCATCTCGGATCCCGGGAAGCAACCCATGCAGTTGATCCTCGAGAACCTCATCGCCAATGTCGCCAACGCGGCGAGCCTCCCAGGCGCCTCAGCCGCCCAGGCCGCCGCCCCCATTTACCAACTGCGCTTCGCGATGACGGTGCTCACCGTCGCGCCGATCCTTCTGGCCTATCCCTTCGCCCAACGGTTCTTCGTCAAGGGCCTCACGCTCGGCGCCACGAAGGGCTGACGAGCCCCCAACCATTCTCACCCGATCCACCCCCGATTCCCCGATCACCATCCGTTCACAAAGGAGTACTCGGACATGTCCACCACCTCTCTCAGCCGCCGCACGTTCCTCGGACTTGCCGGCGTCGCCGGCCTGGCCGGCACCCTCGCCGCCTGCGGCACACCGGCGAGCAGCGGCGGCGGCAGCAGCAGCGGTTCCAAGCTCTCCGGGGCGTCCCTTGCCCTGCTGCCATCCGCCGCGCCGAGCAACTGGACCGCCGTGCTCGCGAAGGCGAACAGGCAGCTCCAGCAGGAGCACGGCATCACGCTCGACGCCCAGTTCATCAACTGGACCAATTACGGCCAGCAGGCGCTGCTGAAGTTCACCGCCGGCGCATCGTTCGACACAGCCCTGGAAGCACTGTGGCTCAACATGGCGCAACTTCAGCAGGACAACTCCCTGGTCGACCTCACCCACGAGATCGCCAAGTGGCCCAACCTCTCGAAGCAGCTGGCCCCACAGCTCATCAAGTCGAACAGTTGGAACGGGAAGCTGTGGGGCATCCCCCAGGTCAACAGCGCCGGCCGCATCCAACACTTCAGCATCCGCCAGGATCTCGCCGAGAAGTACGGTTTCGGCACGATCCAGGACTACAACACGCTCGAGAAGTTCTTCTACGACGTCAAGCAGAAGAGCGCGGGCGTCACCCCGTTCGGCGTGTCCGCCAACGAAACCTGGGAACTCGCGGTGCCCACCCCGACCGGTCTGTTCAACCAGGCCTCGTGGGAGGATCCGCACCAGATGCAGTACCTGTTCGCCGGGTCGGGACTGCAGTTCCTGTTCGCCAAGGACGCCGCCCAGACAGGCTCGTCGAACCCCATCCCGTTCTGGGAGGACGCGGGCGTGCTGGCCGCATTCAAGAAGATCCGCCAGTACTACCAGGACGGCATCATCAACGCTGACGGCCTGAACTCTGACAGCGCGACCGTCCAGAGCCAGTTCCAGGCAGGCAAGTACGCGGGCATCTGGGCGATCACCGACGGAACCGCGAGCAACCAGCTCGTCGGGCTGCGCAAGGCGGTCCCCTCGGCGAACCTCGAGGAGGTGCTGCCCTTCGGCGGCCCGCTCACCTCGGTGAAGCCCAACCAGACCTTCCAAGCCGACAACGTCGTCGTGGTCAACGCCAACGGGGGCGACGTCAACCGCGCGCTGGCCCTGCAGGACTGGCTGTCGGTGCAGGCGAACCACGACCTCATCGAGTACGGGATCCAGGGAACCGACTGGGAGCCGATGGGCAGCGACGGGATCAAGCAGCTGAGCCAGTACACGTTCCCCGGCTACGCGCTGCTCTGGCGCTCCAAGCTCGAGCGCAAGTCGTCGTACATGACCGACTCGGAGAAGCAGGAGTTCTCCTGGGCCCAGGACTACAACAACTTCACCACCGACACCTTCGCGTCGTTCATCCCCGACGCCACCCCGGTGAAGCAGGCCGCCGCGCAGATGAACGGCGTCATCACCCAGTACGCCAACCCGCTCTTCTACGGCGTGGTCGACGTGAACACCCAGCTCAGCAAGCTGAAGTCGGCGGCCGAATCCGCCGGCCTCAGCAAGCTGCAGGCGGAGATGGAGAAGCAGGCCAACGCCTACCTCAAGGCCAACGGCAACGGCTGATCCACCCGGCTGAGGCCGGGGACGCCGTCGGGCCGGGGGGGTTTGCGTCGACCACCTGGGCCCGGCCCGCACGGCGTCCCCGACGCTCGTTCGCCATCGAACGCCGAGTCACGTCGTCGCCGACTCGCTCTGGAACCGCGAATGCGGAGGGCTGCCGCGGTGCGGCGCCGATGGCGAGGGTGCCGACACCAGGTCAGAACTGCCGGTGCGGGGTGAAGCCGGAGCCGACGGCCGGGCGGCGTCACCGCCACCCGAGGGGTCCCGTTGCCGCCCGTCAGCGGAGGGTGGGTTGCGTGTCTGCCGGGTTGCGTGCGGGCGGCGTACGATCCCGTCAATTGCGGTGCCCGGGTCGTACGCCGATGGCCGGGTCGTACGCCGCCCAAACGGGCGTACGACCAGGTTCCCGGTCAGTGCACGAGGCTGAGGCCGAGCATCAGCGCGATGCACACCGTGATGAGCGCGATCACGACGTAATAGACCGAGGTGACGCTGCGGCCGGCGACGAACTCGCCCATCAGCCGCCGGTCCCGGGCGATGCCCGCCATGTAGAACAGCAGGGGCAGCAGCAGCACCACGTTGAGCACCTGGGACATCACCAGCACCGGCACCAGAGGCATCCCGGGGATCAGCACGAGCAGCACTCCCGCGAGCGTGATCACGCCGAACGTGACGTAGAACAGCGGCGCCTCCCGCGGGCGGTCGTCGAGCGCAGCCGGGCGCCCGGCGACGTCGCACACCGAATACGCGGTCGACAACGGCAGGATGGACGCCGCCAGCAGCGACGCGCCGAGCAGGCCGATCCCGAACAACTCCTTGGCGATCGGCCCGGCCAGCGGTTCGAGGGCGACCGCGGCGGACGCGGCGTCCGTCACCCGGATGCCCTTCGCGTACATCGTGGCCGCGCACGCGACGATCACGAAGAACCCGATGACGCCGGTGAGCACGGCACCGGTGACCACGTCGATCCGCAGCAGGCCGAGTTCCTTGCGGTCGAGCTTCTTGTCGACGGCGTAGCTCTGGATGAACGCGAGCCCCCAGGGAGCGAGGGTGGTGCCGAGCGTGGCGGTGGTCATCACCACGGCGTCCCGGGTGAGCGGCATGGCCGGCACGATCGAGCCGCGCAGCGCCGCGCCCCAGTCGGGCCCCGCGAGGACGCCGGCGCCGATGTAGGCGGCCAGCACCGCCGACAGCACGAGGAGCACCCGCTCGACGCCGCGGAAGCCGCCGCGCAGAACGAGCGCCGACACGAGCAGCGCCGACAGAGGCACCGCGACGTAGCGGGACAGCCCGAAGATCTCGCTGCCGGCCGCGATGCCGGCGAACTCGGCGCAGGTCGTGCCGAGGTTCGCGAGCACGAGCGCCCCGATCGACACGACGCCGGCGCGTGCGCCGTAGCGCTGGCGGATCAGGCCGGCCAATCACTGCCCGGTCACGACGCCGATCCGCGCGCCGAGATCCTGGAACAGGATCAGGGCGACGGTCGACACCCCCAGCACCCACAGCAGTTCATAGCCGTAGGACGCCCCGAGCGAGCTGTAGGTGGTGATCCCGGCCGCGTCGTCATCGGACAACCCAGCGATGAGGCCCGGGCCGACGACGGCGGCCAGCGCGGCCCCGCCGATCGCCATCCGCTGCAGCCGACCGGTCCGGAGGCGCCCCTGGTCCTGCCCGGCGTCCGGCGCGGGGGCCGGGACAAGGCTCGTCGTGCCGCGCTCGCTCATTGGGCACCTCCCGCGATCCGCTGCCAGGGCCAGCGGCGTTCCTGGTCGCCGAGGGCATCGACGAGGTCGTCGGCGTGGATCCGCCCGATCGGCACGTTCTCGGCGTCCAGGACCACGACCGACGCACCGAGCGTGTTGCGCAGGGCCTCGACCACCGCATGCAGGGGCTGGTCGGGGTGCACGGTGACGGGCCACGGCGGCCCGGTGAGCTCGATCAGGGCGCGCTCCGACGGCTCGCCGAGCAACTCGAGGGCGGTGACGTCGTCGACCAGGCCGCCGTCGCCATCGACGAGGATGACCACGTCGGACTCGTCCGGGGTGCCGCGCGCCGCGCGCAGGGCCGCGACGGCCTCACCGACGGTCGCGGACGCCGGCACGACCACCAGGGCGGAGGTCATCATTCCCGCGGCGGTGCCCTCGTCGTAGGCGAGCAGTGAGCGCAGGTCGGTCTCATCGTCGGTGCCCAGCGCGTGCAGCAGTTCCTCGCGGTTGTCGGCGTCCATCTCGCGCAGCGCGTCGACCGCCTCGTCGGGCTCCATCTCGCTGAGCAGTTCGGCCGCCCGCTGGACGGGCGCGTCGCCCAGGAGACTCGCCGCGTCGTGGTCGTTCATCAGTTCGAGGGCGTTGGCCGCGTGTTCGGTCTCGAGGTCCTCCAGCAGTCCCTGGCGCTCGGTTCGACCGAGGTCCGTGAGCAGTTCGGCCACGTCGGACGCCGTCAGCAGCCGCAGCTGGGAGTTCGGGGCGTCCAGTTGGACGCCCTTCTCCTCGGACACCGCGAGCGCGTGGATACCGGCCCAGTCGAGCACGCGGGCGGGCGTCGGGCGCCACCGTCGGGGCCCGGGGAGGGCGCGCCGCAGGAACGTCCCCCACGACGTGTCGACGCCCACCAGCTGCCACCCGTCGCCGACGTCGCCGAGGTAGAGGTCGGAGGCACGCACCACCTGGACGCCGTTGAGGTCGACGAGTTGGTGGTCGACCACGTCGTGGAACAGCTGGATCTCGCCGGGCCGGCGCACCACGTCGACGAAGTCGAACCGGGCCTTCTGCAGGATCAACTGTCCCCGGTCGAGCCCCGCGACGTCGGCCGCGTGCAGCCACACCCGCCGCTTGGCGATTTCGACGACATAACCGACCACGGGTGGGTGCTCTCCGCCGGCGAGCACCACGAAGTCGTTGAGACGCCCGACGAGCGCCCCGTCCAGCTGTCGCACCGGGCGCCCCACCATGCCGGCCACCGAGACGAGGGACGCGACCAGCTCGCGCCGCAATTCCACCGAACCGGCCCGTCGGAGGCTCCCCCGCGCGGGGAGGTGCACGCTGCTGATCATCGTCACTCCTTCGGGACGTGACGGGGACCTCGGGGTCCGGGTCGGATGCTGCCGGCGGGCCGAAGAGATCCGAGGCCCGGTTGAGTATGCCGCTCGAAACCGGCACCGGCAAGTAAGGACGGGCTGACCTGCGTCGCGACGGGGATGAGCGTCGGATCATCCGCCCGGTGAGGACGTCCCCGCCGAGAGCCCTCAGTCCCTGCCGGGGGCGACGACGGTGATCACCGCGGAGTCGTCCCGCGCGGCGAGTCCCAGGGACTCCCCGAGCAGGAACAACTGCTCGGCGGCCGCCGCGACCGGGGTCGCGAGGTGCACCAAAAAAGTAGAATCGAATAAACTAGGTCGTAAATCCGGGGAAGGCTACTATAAATATTGAAGCCCCCTAACCCCCTAAAGGGGGAATGTAATAACAATCTTCTTCATTTGTACT
>DAIESZ010000257.1 GCA_027346035.1 Propionibacteriaceae bacterium | reverse complement strand
GGGTGAGCTTCATGCCGGGGGTGATCCTCGCCGTGAAATCGGTGGTCGAACGGCCCGGGCTGAGCTTCGGCATCGAGTCCCTGCTGGGCATCGACTCCCCGGAGCACTGATGGGCCGGCGCCGTAGCCGGGGGGCGCTGGCCACGCTCGTCGCGATCGCGGTTCTGCTCGCCGTGGCCGTCGGACTCGACGCGCTCGCCCGCACCGTGGTCGAGCGCCAGGCCGCGCAGGCGCTGCAGCAGGACCTCGGAACCAGCCAGCCCCTGTCGGTGAGCATCGGCGGGTGGCCCTTCTCGCTCGCGCTCATCACCGGCACGGCCCGCACGGTCACCGTCATGGCCCCACAGTTGACCCTGAGCCGCAACGGGCAGAAGGTCACGGTGTCCGACGCCGAGGCCGTGGCGACCAGCGTGCACGACGTGCGCCGTCCCGCCGACGCCGTTGCCGGCACCCTGCGGGTGACGGCAACCGTGTCGTGGGCGGAGGTGTCGCGTCTGGCCGGCGTCACGATCAGCTCCGCGGGCGGTGACCGGGCGAGGTTCACCGACACCATCAGCCTGCTGGGCGCCGACGTGGCGGTGACCATCAGCGCGGTGCCCGCCATCGACCCCGCGACCCACTCCCTCGTCCTCCGCGACCCCCGCGCGAGCGTCGCCGGCGTCCAGATCCCGGCGTCGGCGCTGGCCTCGGTCACCGGCAGTCTCGCGTCGAAGATCGACCTGCCCGCGCCCGTCGGGCTCGCCTACGACAGTGTGCAGGCGTCGACGGCGGGCATGAGGGTCGCCCTCAGCGGAGCCGACGTGCGCCTCACCGCCCTGGGCTGACCCGTGCCGACGCGCGTCGGGGTCACAGGCCGGTGTGCAACCGCACCTGCCTGAGACGGACACCGTCGTCGTCGGTCGCCAGTTCCCGGTGTGCGCCGTCGGGTGCCCAGCCGGTCTCCACCAGCCAGGCCCGCAGATGATCGTCGGTGGAGGCGAGCCACCACGTGAGGCGGTGGTAGCCGTCGGCGCGAGCGGTGTCGGCGATCGCGTTGAGCAGCCGCCCGTCGTGGCCGAACCCTTCGGCGGGCGGGTCGACGGCGAACTCCGCGACGAGGATGTCGTCGTCGTCGGCGTCGGGATCATCGCTCGGCCCGAACGCCGAGAAGCCGCAGACGATCTGGCGGCGCGGATTGTCGGGGGTCGGTTGCACCGCCACGAGGACGCGGAAGTGCGCCATCGGTGGGGCGAGGATCGCGCGTTCCCAGGCGGCGGCGGCGGCGTCGAGGTCGACCTCGCCCGCCACCGCCGACAACACCGGGTCGCGCTGCCAGGCACGCCGCTGGACCGCGGCCACCGCGGCTGCCTCGGACGGCAGCGCGAGGCGCACCGACGGGGCCGTCGTCGGATGCTCGTGTGACGGGGTCTCGCTCATGGCGCCAGCGTATCCGTCGTGGCCGGCGTCCCCACGACGCGAGCGGGGACGGGCGCTGCCATTAGGCTGGCCACGTGTCTACGCTGACGACTGGATTGAAGACCCCACCACAACTGGCGCCGGGGACGCTGCGGATCATCCCGCTCGGCGGTCTCGGCGACGTGGGCCGCAACATGGCGAGCTTCGAGATCGACGGTGAGTTGCTGCTCGTCGACTGCGGCGTGCTGTTCCCCGAGGACGACCACCCGGGCGTCGACCTGATCCTGCCCGGGTTCGACCACATCGCCGATCGTCTCGACCTCGTGCGCGCTCTCGTGCTCACCCACGGGCACGAGGATCACATCGGGGCGGTGCCCTACCTGCTGCGGCAGCGTCCCGACATCCCCATCTACGGGTCGCGCCTGGCCCTCGCGCTCGTCGAGGCGAAACTGCGCGAGCACCGCATCCGCAACCCAGACCTGCGCGTCATCCGCGAGGGTGACCGGGTCACCACCGGACCGTTCGACCTCGAGTTCCTGGCGGTCAACCACTCGATCCCCGACGCCATGGCCGTGGCCATCCGCACCAGTGCCGGCACCGTGCTGCACACCGGCGACTTCAAGATGGACCAGCTGCCGCTCGACGGCAGGATCACCGACCTGCGCGGCTTCGGCCGACTCGGCGCGGAGGGAGTCGACCTGTTCATGGTCGACTCCACCAACGCCGAGGTGCCCGGCTTCACCACCTCCGAACGCGACATCGAACCCGCGATCCACCGGGTGTTCTCGACCGCGGAGGGCAAGCTGGTCGTGGCCTGCTTCGCCTCGCACGTGCACCGGGTGCAGCAGACGCTCGACGCGGCGGTCAAGTACGGGCGCAAGGTCGTCTACGTCGGACGCAGCATGGTGCGCAACATGGGGGTGGCCCGCGATCTCGGCTTCCTCAGGGTTCCCGCCGACACCCTCATCGAGATCAAGGACCTCGAGCGCTACCGCGACGACCAGGTCGTCATCATCTCGACCGGGTCGCAGGGTGAGCCGCTGTCGGCCCTGGCGCGGATGGCCAACCGGGAACACCCGACGGTCGCGATCGGGCCGGGAGACACCGTGCTGCTGGCGTCCAGCCTGATTCCCGGCAACGAGAACGCGGTCTACCGGGTGATCAACGGGCTCACCCGGCTCGGTGCGAGGGTGGTGCACAAGGGGAACGCGCTCGTGCACGTGTCCGGACACGCCAGCGCCGGCGAGCTGCTCACCTGCTACAACGTCGTGCGTCCCCGCAACGTCATGCCGGTTCACGGCGAGATCCGACACCTCATCGCCAACGCCGAATTGGCCAAGGCCACGGGTGTTCCCGCCGAACACGTCGTGGTGGCCGAGGACGGAGCGGTCGTCGATCTGGTCGACGGCAGCGCCCGCATCGTCGGGAAGGTCGACGCGTCGTACATCTTCGTCGACGGGTCGACGGTCGGCGACATCAGTGAGACGTCGCTCACCGACCGCAAGATCCTCGGCGAGGAGGGGTTCATCTCGGTGGTCGCCGTGGTGAACCTCCACACCCGTGCCCTGGTCAGCGGGCCGGACATCCACGCCCGGGGGTTCGTCAAGGACGACGCGATGCTGGAGCCGGTGCGCCGGCTCATCGCCGACGCACTCGAGGAGGCGCTGCGTGACGGCGTCGACGACGTGTTCCGGCTGCAGCAGGTCGTGCGGCGCACCGTCGGACGCTGGGTGTCCCAGGCCTTCCGCCGTCACCCGATGATCGTGCCGGTGGTCGTCTCGACCTGAAGGGGCGGGCGTCCGGTGGCCTCGCCGGGGCCGGGCGAGCGGCCGCGCCCCGGTTTGGCCTGATCCGGGCGGGGAAGGTACTCTTGAGCGGTTGCCCCGTTCCCGGGGCGTCTGGTTCCCGCGGCCCCGGCCGCACCCTGTTCTGACGAGGAGAGCGCCAATGGCTGCCGTGTGTGACATCTGCGCCAAGGGCCCCGGCTTCGGCCACAACGTGCCCTGGTCGCA
>DAIESZ010000239.1 GCA_027346035.1 Propionibacteriaceae bacterium | reverse complement strand
TTTCCCCTTGCCGCGCGGGCGTAGCTCAATGGCAGAGCGCCAGCTTCCCAAGCTGGACACGCGGGTTCGATTCCCGTCGCCCGCTCTCTTCCCGCCGGGACGGTCCCACCGTCGCTCACGCGTGCGACCCCCGTCCGAGCTCAGGCCAGCAGCATCAGCAGCACCGGCATCACGACGATTGCGACGACGATCGACACCGAGGTCATGAACGCCGAACTCTCGACGTCGAGGCTCGCGCTGGCGGTGAATCCCGAGGTCATCGCCGCGAGCGGGGAGAACAGCAGCACCACGATCACCCGGCGGATCTCCTGGTCCAACGGCAGCAGGTACCACACCGCGAGCGCCATGACGATGACCAGCGCGTAGCGGACGCCGAGGAAGCGCGCGGCGAGGCGGTACTTCGACGGGTGCAGCCGCACCTCGAGCCCGACGCCGATCATGAGCATCGCGAGGAACGGATTGGCGGCGCCGACGGTGCTCGTGAACGCCAGCACGGGCCCGGGCAGGTGCAGCCCGGCCAGCCGGAACGCGGTGAGTCCGAGGTAGACCCACAGCAGGTGCGAGCGGGCGACCTTGCGCACGACGTCGGCGACCCCGATCCGCCCCTCCTGCGCGAGCGCCATCCCCCAGCCGTAGCCGACTCCCGCGGCCCCGACCGAGTTGCCGATGTCGAACATCGACAGGAAGAGCACGGGCCCGGGCCCGAGGACTCCGGCGACGTAGGGCATCGCGAACGCGCCGATGTTGTACGACCCGCTGTTGAGCACGGCGAACGCCCGGTCGGGCCGACTGCGGTGTCGGGCCAGGGCGTAGCCGACCGATTGCGGAAGGACGTTGACGAGCAGGCCGATGAGCGAGATCGTCAGCAGGCCGGTGCTGATGTCGAAGCCGTTGAAGTACGTGAGCAGAGCCGCGGGCAGGGTGACGCGCAGCACGATCGCCGAGAGCAACCCGAAGTCGGACGCGGTCGCCCAGCCCAGTCGCTTGATCGCGTACCCGATCGCGACGATCGCGACGAGGGCCACGGCCTTGGCGACGATGGGGAGCACATGCTCACGCTACCGGCGGCCCGCCCGCCGGAGCGTGCGGGCGTCCGCGCCGACCACCGGACCGGGAGTGGCCGACGGACGGGGGCGACCACTACTTGCACCAATCTCCCAATGTACGTACTATTCGAGCGTGACGCCGATCGACTTCGTGGTCTCCCTGGCCCTGATCTCCGTCGCCGCCGGAGTGCTCGGATCGCTCATCGGGCTCGGCGGCGGCGTGGTCATCGTTCCGGTCCTCACGCTCCTCTACCACGTCGACATCCGCTTGGCCATCGGAGCCAGCATCGTCTCGGTGATCGCGACCTCCAGCGGGGCGGCGGCCGCCTACGTGCGGGAGCGGATGACCAACCTCCGAGCGGGCATGTTCCTCGAGTTGGCGACGACGACCGGAGCGCTGAGCGGGGCCTACCTCACGACCCTGCTGCCCACGAGATTCCTCTTCGCCTTCTTCGGGCTCGTCCTCGCCTACTCGTCGTTCGCGACGTTCCGGCGTCGGCATTACGCCGAGCCGCTGACCGTGTCGAACGACCGGTTGGCCAACTACTTCAACCTGCACGGCAGCTACTACGACCCCGCCGAACAGCGCGAGATCAGCTACAAGGTCGTGGGCACCAAGCCCGGGCTGGCGTTGATGTACCTGGCCGGACTGGTGAGCGCGCTGCTCGGCATCGGGTCGGGGGCGCTGAAGGTGCCGGCCATGGACAGTGCGATGCACCTGCCCATGAAGGTGTCCTCGGCCACGAGCAACTTCATGATCGGCGTGACCGCGGCGGCCAGCGCCGGCGTCTACTTCATCCGCGGCCAGATCGACCCGATCATCGCCGCACCCGTCGCGATCGGCGTCCTCGTGGGGGCCACCTTCGGCGCCCGGCTCCTCGGCCGGGTGAAGAGCAGGACGATCCGGCTCGTGTTCGTCGTGGTCCTCGTCGTCATCTCGCTGGAAATGCTGCAGAAGGGATTCTTCCCGTGACGGACATGCAGGAACCCGCCGGCCGTCCCCAGCCCCTCCTCCACGGGACGCAGGCACCGTCGCCGGTGCCCCCACCAGCCCCCACGACGGAGCAGAGCCCGCTCTCGGGCCGTCGCCGGCAGCTCAGCCCCGAAGAAGCGGCGATCATGGAGGCGAAGATCCGCCGCACCGAAGTGGCGATCAGCCTCGTGCTGCGCATCGGCGTGATCGTCAGCGTGCTCATCATCACCGTGGGGCTGGTGGTCATGTTCGCCCACCACAGCGCCTACCTGCCGATCACAGGCGGCACCTCTTACCACAACCTCACCTCGCCGACGACCCCGTTCCCCCATTCGTTCACGGCGCTCGGACACTCGATCGCCGCCGGCGAGGGGCAGGGGATCATCGTCCTGGGCGTCATGATCCTCGTGCTCACTCCGGTGATCCGGGTGGCGGTCGGGGTCCTCGCCTTCCTCAACGAGAAGGACGTCCCCATGGCCCTGGTGACGTTCATCGTGCTGGTCGTACTCGTGGGATCGTTCTTCCTCGCCCAGGGTTGACGCCGTGACCACCCGCCTGGATCGTTCGAGTCCGATGCCCCTGTGGGCGCAGATCGCGTCCGACCTGCGACGACGCCTGGTCGGTGGGGAGTTCACCGAGCAGTTCCCGAGCGATGAGGACCTGACCCGGCAGTACGGCGTCAGCCGTCAGACCGCCCGGGAGGCGATGCGTCACCTCACCGCCGAGGGTCTCATCGTCCGCCAGCGGGGTCGCGGCAGCCGAGTCACGAGACCCATGCTGGAACAGCCGCTGCACTCCTTCTACAGTCTGGCGTCCACCGTGCGGGCAGAGGGCATTGAGGAGAGCAGCGAGGTCCGCACGGCCGAGATCCGCGCCGCCACGCCCGAGATCGCTGCCAAGCTCCGGGTCGCGGCGGACGAGGATGTGGTGTTCATCGAGCGACTCCGCCTCGCGGACGCCGAACCCATCGCGTGGGACAGATCGTGGCTGCCGGCCACCCGCGCCCGGGGACTGCTCGAAGCAGACCTGTCATCCGGCGGGCTCTACGAACTCCTCGAAACCCACTGCGGCCAACGGGTCACCGGAGGCTCGGAGCGGATCCAGCCCGTCGTACCGAACCGCGGGGAACAGGAGCTCCTGAGGCTCGCGCCGAAGGTGGCGGCGTTCTCGATCGAACGGCTCGCGCTCATCGGTGACGCCCCTCTCGAACTGCGCCGCAGTCTGATCCGCGGCGACCGGTACTCACTCATCGCGCGGTGGCCATCGGGCGCATAGGCGTCCCCGGCGTCCTCGGGCAGTCCGGTGCTGCTCGATCCGTCCGCCGGTGACGGGATGGAACACGCCCGCACCCAGGATCGTCCCTGATTCGCCGGCGGCCGCCTTTCGTGCGGGCCGGGGACGCCCTAGCGTGGCACCGTGACCACGCAGCCCCCCGACCCCGCCACGCTGCGGGCGTCCGACCACGACCGGCAGCTGGTGGCCGACGTCATCACCGCCGCCTACGCCGACGGTCGGATCACCCACGAGGAACTCGACGAGCGGCTCGCGGCCGCGTGGGCGGCCCGTACGTTCGGAGACCTCACCCCGATCACCGCTGACCTCGTCACCTCGGGACCCACGGTTCAGTACGCGACCCCGCTCCTGGGTGGGCCACACAACCCGCCGCTGCCCACGTTGGGCGACCGCCCGGGGCTGCCCGTACGCCCCGACGCCGCGGCCCCGCACCGGTTCACTGCGATCCTCAGCTCGATCAACCCCGACCGCGGCGTGCATCTGCCGGCGCACAGCAGCGCAACCGTCATCATGGGAGAGGTGCGGCTCGACCTCCGCGGGGGCAGTCTCGGCGCCGAGGAGACCGTGCTGACGATCAGCAACGTCATGGGCAGTCTCCGGATCACCGTGCCGGAGGGGGTCGGCGTCCGCGACGAGACGACCAAGATCATGGCCGAGAGCAAGGTGCGGGGTCTCGTCCCCAACCCCGGTGGTCCGGTGCTCGTGATCCGCGGCCTGCAGATCATGGCCGAACTCAAGGTGGTCGGCCCCGACCGGCCGACGCTCGGCCGCATGCTGGGGATCACCCCGTGAGCGAGCTTCCGGGAGCCCTCGGCCCCGCGACGACCGGCCCGGACGCCAGCGGTCCCGACTCCCTGGGCCCCCTGTTCGCACCACCCACCACCTCCTGGATCCCCTTGTCGCCGCGCTACCGCGAGCTCAAGCACCGCTTGGTGCTGCTCGTGTGGAGCCTGTGGATGGTCCTCGCCGCCGTCGCCACCCAGTTCCTCGGCGGACGCTGGTGGGCCACTGGCCTCGTCGTGGTGGTGTTCGCCGTCTGGATCGGCTACCGCTACCAGCGGATCGACCGCGTCTACCGGATATGGGGATACGCCGAGCGCGACACCGATCTGTACGTGCGCTCCGGGCTGCTGTTCCGCCGCCTCGTGGCCGTCCCCTATGGCCGCATGCAGGTCGTCGAGGTCGAATCGGGTCCGATCGAGCGTCACTTCGGGCTGGCGAGCGTGAAGCTCGTCACGGCCTCGGCGAGCACCGACGCCCGCATCCCGGGCCTCGACGCCACCGCGGCGGCGACGCTGCGTGACCGGCTCACCGAGAAGGGCGAGACCCAGGTGGCCGGCTTGTGAGCGAGTCTCCGGCGCCACCGGTCAAGCAGGCCCAGCGTCCCCACCCGCTGACCCCCCTGGCCAAGGGGTGGATCAGCCTCGTCGCGATCGTCGTGCTGTTCGGGCAGGACGGCGTCCGTCAGCTCAGCCGACATCCCGACCTGCGCAGCGTCGGGGTCGTCGCCGGACTGATCGGCATCCTGCTGGTGCTGAGCCTCGGCAGTGGCTTCTTCACCTGGCGCACCACCCGCTTCGTCATCGACGACGACGAACTGCGGATCGAGCACCGGTTCATCCACCACACCTCCGACCGCATCCAGTTCTCCAAGATCCAGGGGGTCGACGTCGTGCAGCCGTTCGCGGCACGGCTCATGGGGCTGGCCGCGCTGCACGTCGACGTCGGGGCGGGGGCGCCCAAACGGATCGAGTTCCTGTCCCGATCGCAGTCGTACGCACTGCGCGACTATCTCATCGCCCGCGCCCACGGCGACCGGATCAGCGTCGACGCCTCGGCGTCCCTGCCGCAAGCCGACGCCTGGCACGACCGCGCCGCCACCGATGAGGTGCTCGTGGCGGCCCGGCCCGGCAACCTGGTGCTCTCGTCGATCGCCTCGACCGGTTTCCTCGTCGCCCTGGCCTGGGCACTGACCGCCCTGGTCATCGGCACGTGGCGCGGCTCGCCCGTCACCGGGCTCGGCGCCGCCTTCCCCGCCGGGGCCACCATGGTGAGCATCGTCAGCCACCAGACGATCCGGCACTGGCACTTCACCCTCACCAGAACCCGCAAGGGGCTGCGGGTCGCG
>DAIESZ010000236.1 GCA_027346035.1 Propionibacteriaceae bacterium | reverse complement strand
TTCGGCGAGCTGTGATGAGCGACCAACTCCTCGTCTATCTCGACGGCGTCCGAATCGGGACGCTGTCCCAGTCGCGGCAGGGATCATTCGGCTTCACATACGACAGCGATTACCTCTCCCTCCCCGATCCGACACCGTTGTCATTGTCGATGCCGCCCCATGCCGGTTCTCACAGGAATCGCGTGGTGCGGGCCTTCCTGGAGGGATTGCTCCCCGACAACCAGGCGGTGCGGGAGCGCTGGGGTGCCACCTTCGGGGTGTCGGCGAGCAACCCGTTCGCACTGCTCCGGCACGTGGGACGCGACGCCGCGGGAGCCGTCCAGGTCCTGCCCCCAGAGACACCCAGCACGGACGCCGCGCACCCCGAAGGGAGCATCGACTGGCTGAGCGATGACGAATTCGTCGCCCTGGTTCGTGAGCTCGCCGAGCACCGCGCTGACTGGAACCCGGGCAGGTACGCCGGCCGGTGGAGTCTCGCGGGGGCTCAGTCGAAGGTCGCGCTCTACCGAAGCGCCGAGGACGACGCCTGGGGCATCCCGCGCGACTCGACACCGACAACCCACATCATCAAGCCCGCCCTGGCCGGCGTCGACGACCACCACCTCAACGAAGTGCTCTGCCAGCGGGCCGCGAGTCACCTCGGACTCCCCGCTGCCAGATCAGAGCTGGTCGAACTCAGCGGCGTCCGCGCGATCGTCTCAACCCGCTACGACCGTGCCCGCGACCGGGATGGACGACTCCACCGGCTGCACCAGGAAGATCTCTGCCAGGCCCTGGCCGTCACGCCGAGCCAGAAGTACCAGGCCGACGGCGGCCCCGGGGTCGGCGAGATCGCCGATCTCTTCACCCGTCTCGGTGCCGCCGACCGCCGGGCCAGCACGCAGCGCTTCCTAGACGCCCTCATCTACAACGTCCTCATCGGCGGCACGGATGCGCATGCCAAGAACTACTCACTCCTGCTCGCGGGCGGACGTGCCCAACTCGCGCCCCTGTACGACCTGGCCTCGGCCGTCGCCTACCCAACGGATCGACCGCTCGAATCGTCGATGAAGATCGGGGACCACCGCGTGATGCGCGAGATCTCGCCCAGCGACTGGGCCAAGGTCGGGCGGCGACTGGGCCTCGGGGCGGACGCGGCCCTGATTCGGGTGACAGAGCTCCGGGACGCCCTGCCCGGCGCTCTCGAGTCCTCCGTCGCGTCGCTTCCCGCCGACACCCGCGACCGGGCCGCCCGACTCTCCGGCCACATCCTCGCGCACGTCGCCACGCTGCAACGGCAGTGGTCCTGACCAGTCGATCGCCCCGGCCGGAGTGCTGATCGCACCCTTCGGCGCCGTACAGCCGCCCACGCGGGCGCGCTGATCGACCGGGACGGACACGCGACGCACCCGAACGTGACCAGAGAAGCCGGTACGCCTACCCAGCCGCCGGCCCGCTGGACTCTTGGCGTCCGACTGCGCTCCGGGAGCACACGGGGTTAGCCGAGCGTCCTTCCCAGCCATTCGAGAATGGCCTTCATCGCGTCGGGGTCGAGCTCGGCGGCATCGTCGTTGTAGGGCGTGCCGCGTCCGGCCAGCACCTCGGCACGCGGATGTGTCTCGTGCTTGAGAACGTGGTTCGCATCCGGCGGGAAGACGAACTCGATGTCGTCCCGGCCGGCGGCCGCTTGCTGCAGCGGACCGCCGTCGGCCTCGACGTCGATCTGGACGTCCTTGCCGCCGATCAGCACGAGCACCGGCACGGCGACCCGGGGGAGGGAGTCCGCCGCGTCCTCGGTGAACAGTTCGCGGGCGAACGGGAGGTTGGCCGGGGACTCGAAACCGAGGAAGACGTTCCGTATCGGTTCGGGCAGTCGCTCGTCGGGGGCGGCGGGCTCCCCTGCCGCGTACCGGTCAACGGCCTCCCGCGCCAGTGCGACGAGTTCGGGTGCGCCGGCGAGCTGCTGGCTGAGCTGCGTCACGAGCACCTTGCCGATGGAGCGACCTGGTGCGCCGGTGAGCACGAGTGCGCAGAGGGCAGGCGACTGCTGCGATGTCGCGTAATGGAGCAGATGAATGCATCCATCGCTGTTGCCGAACCCGGCGAGCCGC
>DAIESZ010000206.1 GCA_027346035.1 Propionibacteriaceae bacterium | reverse complement strand
AACTGGCAGACCACGTCGACGAGGTGCTCCAGCACTCGGGGGCCGGCGATGGTTCCGTCTTTGGTGACGTGCCCGACCAGCAGAATGGGCAGGTTCCGGTCTTTGGAGACCCGGATGAGGGTGGATGCCACTTCCCGCACTTGGGCTGGTCCGCCGGCCAGTCCATCCACCGTTGAGGAGGAGACGGTTTGTACCGAGTCGACTACCACCAGGTGAGGGTCGACTTGTCCGATCTGGCCGAGGACGGTGGCCAGGTCGGTCTCCGAGGCGAGGAAGAGAGACTCAGCCATCGCCTCGATGCGCTCGGCGCGGGCGCGGACCTGCGCCGTGGACTCCTCGCCGCTGACGTAGAGGACAGCACGCCCGTCCCGCGCCGCCCGCGACGCGACATCGAGCAGCAGGGTCGACTTGCCGATGCCGGGCTCGCCGGCGAGCAGGACGACGCCCCCGGCGACGAGTCCCCCGCCCAGGACCCGGTCGAACTCGCCCACTCCCGTCGGGCGCGCCGCGGCGTGGCTGACGTCGACCTCCCCGATGCGCAGCGCCGGACTGACGACGACCGCAGCCGGTGTGGTGCGCGGTGTCGCCGTGCCGACCTCGGCGACACTGCCCCACGCCTGGCACTCACCACAACGGCCCACCCACTTGACGGTGGTCCAGCCGCACTCCGCGCACCTGAAGCCGGGACCGCGTCTCGTCGTCGCCTTGGAAGCCATGCCGGCACCCTATGAGCGGGCACCGACACGCCCGCGCCGGGCGGAGCCGAACCACCCGGCCGGTCCCCTGCTGCCGCGCCGCGGATGGCCGGCGGGCCGCCCGAAGGCTCCCGTGCGACCATGGAGCCATGGAATCGCTCGTCCCCTACATCGTCGCCCTGGTCCCCACCGTGGGGGTGGCCACGATCTTCTACTTCGTCATGAAGAACATCATCGAGGGGGATCGCAAAGAACGACTTGCACAGGCTCGCTGGGAGGCCGAACGTGCGGCCGAACGAAAAGCGCAGGGATCGCCCGTAGCCGAAAAGGGGACGACCGAGGGGAAGTAATCCCCAGCCCCAATTCCTGAATTGCGCGCGACCCCTCCATTCCTGATATTTTTGCTGGTGGTTGAGAGCCATTTCTCAACTGGCACCACCAAAGCCCTTGAATCACATGATGGAGAACCATGGCTCAGCGAGTGGAAGTCATTCTGGTCGACGACACCGACGGCAGTTCCGCCTCCGAATCGGTCAGTTTCGCCCTGGACGGCGTCTCATACGAGATCGACCTCTCCGACGCGAACGCGAAGGCCCTGCGCGACGACTTCGCGAAATGGACCGGCCATGCCCGTCGGGCGGGGTCGACCGGCGGGCGACGCACCCGGCGCACCGGGGCTGCGGCAAGCCGCCGCACCGACCTCGGCGCGGTCCGCGAGTGGGCCCGCGCCAACGGCCACCAGGTCTCGGACCGCGGGCGGATCTCGGCCGAGATCCAGGCCGCCTACGACAAGGCGCACTGAGGCGCGAGCGGCGGTCGGCCAGCCCTCGGGCAGCCGGTCCCCCGCTCCGGCCGACCGTGGGGGTCCCGTGACCCCTGACCCCGGGAACCCCAGCCCCTCCACGACTGCGAGCAGAGCCCGTCACCTCCCACGGTGGCGGGCTCTGCTCGAACCAGCCCTCGGGCGCAGCGCCACGGGTGGCAGCAGAGCGTGGTCAGTGGGTGTCAGGTGCGGGCGCGCGATCAGGTGATCTCGGCGGCCAGGTCGCCCTGGCGGTCGAGGCGGTCGAGCACCTCGGCCAGGTCGAGCTGGGCGAGCTCGGCCCGGCCCGCGGCGCCCGAGGTGACCTCGTCCCACGTCCGCGGCGCGGCGACCCAGGGCCGCTGCCGACCGCGCAGGGAGTACGGGCAGATCGTCGTCTTGGCCGCGACGTTCTGGCTCCAGTCGAGGAAGATCCGCCCCGGCCGCAGGTCCTTGGCCATCTTCCACACGATGAGTTCCGGGTGGGCGGCGGTCATCTCCCGCGCCAGCTGTTGGACGGTGTCGCGGATCTCGTCACTGGAGTGCTCACCGGGCAGCACGGCATACAGCTGCATGCCCTTGCTCCCACTCGTCACGGGCACGCTCGCCAGCCCGATGTCCTCGAGCCGAGCGCGGACGAGGAGCGCCACGCCGGCGCACTCCCGCAGGCCCACCCCGGGGCCCGGATCGAGGTCGATGACGAGCCGGTCGGGTCTCTGCGCGACGGCGTCGCGGCCCTCCCCTGCGAAGCGCCACTGCGGGACGTGCAGCTCCAGGGCGTTGAGGTTGGCGAAGTAGGTCAGGCCGGGCAGGTCGTCGATGAGCGGGAAGACCGGGTCACGTCCCGCACGTCGGATCCAGTCCGGCATCCCGGGCGGGATGTTCTTCTCGAAGAACTGCATGGGGTCGCCGACGCCGTGCGGGAAGCGGATGCGGGTCACCGGGCGTCCCTCGAGATGGGGAAGCAGGACCGGCGCGATGCGCGCGTAGTAGTCGATCACCTCTGCCTTGGTTGTGCCCGTCTCGGGGTACATGACCTTGTCGAGACTGCTCAGCTGGAGTCGGCGGCCGTCGACGACGACCGGCACCTTCGGGGACTCGACGGCCATGTCACTCACCTTCCCGCTCGGACGCCGCGCCGGACACCAGCTCGTGGTCGAGCGCGTCGGCCACGTCGCCAGCCGAGAGGTCGGTGCGCAGGCGCTTGTATGCCGGCTGCCTGAGCCGGCCGGTCCGGCTGAGGCCCAGGGACTGGACGTCCACGACGAGGACGGGGTGCACCCACGAGGCACCCACGGCGTTCTCGCGCGGGGGGTCCGGCAGGAAGGGGCAGCCCCGCGCCGCCAGCGGCTCCAAGTCGCGCAGCAGCGCCGCGCCCGCCTTGCCGCCCAGACCGGACCCGACGCGGCCGAGGAATCGCAGACCCCCCGGTCCGGGCACGCCGACCAGGACGGCGCCCAGCCGGTTTCGCACGGTCCCGGTGGCTTCGGGCCGCCAGCCGCCGACGACCACGGACACGGTGCCACGGTGCGGCGACTTCAGCCAGTCGGGCGAACGCCGGCCGGGAAGATAGGGGGAGCTGATCCTCTTGCTGACGATGCCCTCCAGCCCCTGCGCCAGGGTGGCGGCGTGGAGTGCGGGACCGTCGGTGAACACCGGCGGGGTCTGCCACCGGGGACCGGAGAGCTCGAGGCGCTCGAGGGTCGCGCGCCGGTCGGCCCAGGTGCGGGCTGTCAGGTCGACGCCGTAGAGGCGCAGCAGGTCGAAGGCGATGAGCGTCGCCGGGCTCTGCGTGGCGAGTGCAGCCGCGCGCCGGGCGTCGGTGACGTGGAAGCGCTCGGCCAGCGCAGCAAAGGAAGGCACCCCCGCCTTCATGACGACCACCTCACCATCGAGGACCAGGTCGGCGTACTCGTCCGCAAGAGGCGCCAGCTCCGGAAAGGCCACGGTGACGTCGCGCTCGGTCCGGGAGAAGATGCGCAGCCGGCCCTCCGACACCTCGACGAGGACCCGCATGCCGTCCCACTTCACCTCGTGGATCCAGTCGTCACCGGCCGGAATCGTGGATGTCGCCGTCGCCAGCATGGGCCGCATGGGTGCATTCTGGTGTGATGCGAGCCATCTGGAAAGGCGCCGTGTCCTTCGGACTGGTCAATGTGCCGGTCCGCCTCTTCGCGGCCACGGAGAATCACGACGTCGCGTTCCGTCAGGTCCACGTCAAGGACGGGGGACGGATCAAGTACAAGCGCGTCTGCTCGATCGACGGCGAAGAGGTGCCGTATTCCGACATCGCGAAGGGATACGAGACGGACAGCGGACAGATGGTCGTGCTCACCGATGAGGACATGAGGAGCCTGCCGTCGCGCTCGACGAAAGAGATCGCGATCGAGAAATTCGTGCCCGCCGACCAGATAGACCCTTTACTGTTCGACCGGTCGTATTACCTCGAGCCGGAGAACAACGGCGTCAAGCCTTATGTGCTGCTGCGCGACGCCCTCGGCAAGGCCGACCGGATGGCTCTCGTGACGGTGTCCATCCGCAGCCGCATGACCCTGGCCGTGCTGCGCGTCCGCGAGGGCGTCATCGTGCTTCAGACCATCCTCTGGGCAGACGAGATCCGCGCGCCGGAGTTCGACTTCCTCGCCGAGGAGACGCATGCGACGAGCAAGGAGCTCGCGATGGCGTCATCTCTGGTGGACTCCCTCTCCGGCGACTACGAGCCGGAGGAGTTCGAGGACGACTATGCCGAGGCGGTCGAGGCGCTCGTCGCGTCCAAGATCGAGGGGGGCGAGGTCAAGGAAGCCCCCGCGCCGAAGGGCGAGGAGACCGAGGTCATCGACCTGCTCGCGGCATTGCAGCGCAGCGTCGACCGCGCCAAGGCGGCGCGGCGTGGCGAGCCGGCGGAGGAGCAGGCGGCTGTGCAGGAGGAGCCGGACGAGGCTGCCGCCACCGCCACCGGCACCGACTCCGCGGTCCCGCAGCGCGCCCGATCCAGCGCCGCCGGCAAGGCCCAGGCCAAGAAGACCTCGGTGAAGACCACGGCACGCACGTCCACCGCGCACAAGGCGACGGCCAAGGGCACCAGCACGCGAAAGGCCACCGCGAAGAAGACCACCGGAGCCAAGGGCGCGGCGAAGAAGACCGGCTCCGCAGGCACGGCCAAGTCGAAGGCGAGCTGACCGGCACATCGCCGCCACTCGATCCTCCAACCCGCCCGCCACGACCATCGGGCATGGGCAAGGATGGGGCGCGTGGACACCGTAACCGTCGA
>DAIESZ010000232.1 GCA_027346035.1 Propionibacteriaceae bacterium | reverse complement strand
GTCTCCGCGTCGTCGAACGCCGGCGAGGTGTTGGCCGGGGAGAACTGCGCGACACCGGCGTCGGTGATCTTGTTGATGACCGACAGCGAGACGCCGGAGGCGGCGGCACCGACGATGACGTCGGCGTTGGCCCGGAGCAGCTTGTCGACCTGGGCGCCAGCGATGTCGGGAGTGCCGTCACCGGAGTCGGCCTTGGTCTGGGTCACGTCCTTGCCGAGGACGCCGCCGGCGGCGTTGATGTCGGCGATCGCGGCGTCGACGCCGGCGAACTCCGGCGGACCGAGGAACGCGAGGTCACCGGTCTGCGGCAGCAGCGTGCCGACGTTCAGCGTGCCGTTGCCCTTGCCGGCCGGCTTCTCGCTCGGCGAAGAGCTCTCCGAGGTGCTCGGCTCGGCCGCGGTGTCGGGCTCGTTGTCGGTGTCGCTACCGCAAGCGGTCAGCACGAGCGTCGCGGATGCCAGGACGGCAGCCACACGCCAGGTGCGGTTGGGGCGAATCATGAAGCCTCCGTCGGAAGGGAGTGTGCGCCGTCCTCCCCGGGCAGGTCCGGGCAGGCACGACGCGTCCTGTGGTTTCAGCCGAACCTAGCGGCAAACCCCGGGTGTGTTGCGGATCTCATCGCAAATTGGGGCTTTGTCGTTGCCATTTCGTGATCTAGCGCCCGACAGGTCACGAGATCGGCCCTCATGGTCTAATCCGGTGCGTTCGTCGCGATCCCCGGGCCGTGGGTGATGACGCCCTCGGCCACCTGGCGCATCGACAGCCGCAGGTCCATGGCGGTCTTCTGGATCCACCGGAAGGACTCCGGCTCGGTCAGCTCGAGCTGCTGCTGGAGGATCCCCTTGGCGCGGTCGACCACCTTGCGGGTCTCGAGGCGCTCGGTCAGGTCGGCGACCTCGGTCTCGAGCATGTGCAGCTCCGCGAACCGGCTGACCGCCATCTCGATGGCCGGCACCAGGTCGTTCTTGGTGAACGGCTTGACCAGGTAGGCCATCGCGCCGGCGTCGCGGGCCCGCTCCACGAGCTCACGCTGGCTGAAGGCGGTGAGGATCACCACCGGAGCGATCCGCTTCTCGGCGATCTGCTGAGCGGCGCTGATGCCGTCGAGCTTGGGCATCTTCACGTCGAGGACCACGAGGTCGGGGCGCAGCTCCTCGGCCAGGGCCACGGCGCGCTCCCCGTCGCCTGCCTGGCCGACGACGTCGTACCCCTCCTCCCCCAGCATCTCGGCGAGATCGAGGCGGATCAGGGCCTCGTCCTCGGCGATCACGACGCGGCGGACGGGTGCGGAGGTCGGCTGCTGGCTCACGACATCCAGGCTAGTGGCGCGGCCTCGGGCGGTGCACATCGGTGTCGGTGGGCTCCGGTACGGTGGTCGCGACAGCCCTGCCGGGTTGGTGGAATGGCAGACACTGCGGCCTCAAAAGCCGTTGCCCGAAAGGGCGTGTGGGTTCGAATCCCACACCCGGCACTTTCGACCTCGGACACCATGTCGGTCCTTGCTGGGACCGTATCGGGATGGGACACATCCGTTCGGCCGAGACCGTGGCCAGCGCGCTGCGTGACTCGGACTCGGGGTTGTCGGACGCGGACAACGCGGCCAAGCACGGAGTTGCCGTGAAGACGATCCGCCGATGGCGCCGGGAGTACCAACGCCGCGGCCGCACGCGCGGGCAGTCCCACCTGATGGCTCGATGCCCGCGGTGCGACGGTGCGGCCCTCGATCCAGCCGCCTACGCGGAGCTGCTCGGGTGGTACCTCGGCGACGGCCACATCTCCCTGGGTCGGCGTGGCGTCTACGCACTGCACATCTTCAACGACCGCCGGTACGTCGAGCTCAACGCTCATCTGCTCGATCTGATGCGGGCGGTGAAGCCCGGCTCACGGCCACACACCCGCGAGGTCCCCGGCGCCATCGTCACGACGGTCGGCTGGAAGCATTGGCCCTGCCTGTTCCCCCAGCACGGACCGGGGCGCAAGCACGAGCGGCGGCTGGTCCTCGAGAGCTGGCAGCAGGACCTCGTCCACGACGAGCCCGCCGCCTTCCTCCGCGGCCTGTTCCACTCCGACGGGTGCCGGGTCAACAACTGGGCGACCCGGCCGGTGGCCGGCGAGGTCAAGCGCTACGACTACCCGCGCTGGCAGTTCGTGAACTGCTCCGAGGACATCCTCGGCTTCTGCACGGACGCCCTGGACGCGGTGGGCGTGCCCTGGCGGCGCAGCAACCACAAGACGGTCTCGGTCTCGCGACGGGAGGCGGTGGCGCTCCTCGACGACCTGATCGGCCTCAAGTGCTGAGCCCGGCCGGCGGCGCTCTCAGGGACGCTTGTACGCCGGCGTGACCTCGTTGATCGCGTCGCCCATGCGGTGGATGCGCAGGGCGTTGGTCGAGCCCGGGATGCCCGGCGGACTGCCGCCGATGATCACCACGAGGTCGCCCTCCTTGACCCGCTTGATCTTGAGCAGCGCCTCGTCGACCTGGCGCACCATCTCGTCGGTGTGGTGCACCGGTGAGGTCTTGAACGTCTCGATCCCCCACGACATCGAGAGCTGCGACCGCACCGCAGCCACGGGCGTGAAGGCGAGGATCGGGATCCGGGCCCGGTGCCGCGCGAGCCGCCGGGCCGAGTCGCCGCTCTGGGTGAACGCGACGAGGTACTTCGCCCCGACCCGTTCGGCGACCTCCACGGCGGCCTTGGCGATGACCCCGCCGCGGGTGTGCGGCTGCCAGTCGATCTGCTCCATCCGGTGCAGGCCGTGCTGCTCGGTCGACTCGAGGATCCGGGCCATCGTCTCGACGGTCTCGATGGGGTACTCCCCCACGCTGGTCTCGCCGGACAGCATCACCGCGTCGGCGCCGTCGAGCACGGCGTTGGCGACGTCGGAGGCCTCGGCTCGCGTCGGCGCCGGGCTGCTGATCATCGACTCGAGCATCTGGGTCGCCACGATCACCGGCTTGGCGTTGCGACGCGCCGCGTCGACCACCCTGGCCTGGATCATCGGGACGTCCTCGAGCGGGCACTCCACCCCGAGGTCGCCGCGGGCCACCATGACCCCGTCGAAGGCGTCCACGACCTCGTCGAGGTTGTCGATGGCCTGCGGC
>DAIESZ010000182.1 GCA_027346035.1 Propionibacteriaceae bacterium | reverse complement strand
CGGTGGGGAGTTCGGTGCGGGCTAGGTTCTGGGCGAGCGGCTGCGGGTAGAAGTCCTTGAACTGGCGGGGTCCGACGATGAGGGACCGCGCGCCGGTGGTGCAGACCCCGTTCATCATGCTGGGCAGCGCCAGCGCGGTCGGACGCACGGCGCCGACCGCGGTGGGCAGGTTGATGTTGGTGTCGGCGTCGCCGATGAGCAGGTCGGGGCCCACGCTGTCGGCCAGCCACTGGACTCCGCGCCGCACCGCGCCCGCCGGGATCGTGGCGTAGGGGTGTTCGGGCCTGTCAGCGACGAAAGCGGGGATGGCTTCGAGTGGACGCTCGACCCGCTGAGGGGCGTAGCCGAGGATGTCGACGCTGCCCTGAGACAGTTGCAGCCCGCCGATGCCCTTGTGGATGAGGGTGACGCGGCGTCCGGTGGCCCGGAGCTGCAGCGCGGCGGTGAGCCCGGCGAGCCCGGCACCGACCACGACGACGTCGCTGCGGGAGGCAAGTGGGGTGGTAGCCATCAGATCGTCACCTCGTTGACGCTGTCGGGCAGGTGCTCGATGTCGAGGGTGCCCTGGAATATCCAGTTGTCGAGTGCGGTCTGGCGCACCTGGTCGCCGTAGAGGATCGGCCAGAGCCCGATCCAGCGGTTCTTGAGGAACAGCCGCAGCAGTTCGCTCGCCCGGTCGATGTCGATCTTCTCGCGGTCGAGGGCGATGCCGGTGGCCCGCATCGAACAGAATCCGCCCTGGCAGGGCCCCATGCCGAGGCGCAGCTGGCGGCGCAGGTCGTCGAGCGAAGCGGTGGGTTGCTCGTCGATGAGGTCGATGAGCATCCTGCGGCTCATCAGCTCGCACTCGCAGATGATCTGGTCGTCGAGCCGGTCCTTCTCGCGCTCCTCGAGCCGATGGGTGATGACGTAGTTCTTGCCGTCCTCCGACCTCGGCACGGCCTCCTGGTCGGTGGTGCATTCGCGCTGGTCGCCGAGCTGGTCGCACATGGCGTCGACGATGTTCTTGGCCATCAGCCGATAGGTGGTGAGCTTGCCCCCCGAGATCGTCAACAGGCCCTTGAGGCCGTCGCGCTCGTCGTGGTGGAGGATGCTCATGCCGCGGGACATGTGCCGGGTGTCGCCGGCGCCGACCCGGGAGTCCTTGACCAGCGGACGGGCCCCGGCCCACGCGTGCAGGGCCCGCGCCTGGCGGAAGCCGGGCACCAGCACCTCGCCGGCGTCGAACATCTGCTGCACCTCGTCGCGCGGGATCGTCAACCGGTCGGGGTCGTCGGCCTTGACGTCGGTGGTGCCGATGATGCTCACCGTGTGCACCGGCACGAGGATGTCGCCGTCGGAGGGGTAGATGCACCGGTTGACCACGGTGTTCACCAGCCGGTGATTCATCGCGATCATGATTCCCCGCCCGGGAACGACCTGGACGTCGTGGCAGTCGGCCATCGCGGCGATCTCGCCGGCCCACGCGCCAGCGGCGTTCAGGACGAAGTGGCAGTCGATCTGCACGTCGTCGCCGGTCTTCTCGTCGTAGCACATGACCCCGGCGACCTGGTCGCCGTCGCGGATGATCCTGGTGACCCGGTGGTAGGTGAGCACCTGCGCGCCGTGGTTCATCGCCGACTTCGCGGCACCCCACACCAGCTGCCAGCCGTCGATCGAGGCGTCCTGCACGGCGAAGGCGCGGGTGATGCCCGGGTTGAGACGGGGTTCGCGGCGCAGGGCCTGCGCGACGCTGATCTCCTCGAACGGGACGCCGGTGGCCTGAGCGCCCGCGACCCAGTCGTCGGCGAACGCGAGGTCGTCGTCGGGCCCGACGACGAACAGCCCGCCGGTGACCTCGACCGCGTCGGCCTGGATCCGGGTGATGATCTCGTTCTCCTCGGCGCATTCGGTGGCCGAGTGCGGATCGGACACCACATAGCGTCCGCCCGAGTGCAGCAGGCCGTGGTAACGGCCGGTGGTGCCCTGGCCGAGGTCGGCCCGGTCGACGAGCACGGCGCGATAGCCGCGCATCGCGACGTCCCGCACCACGCCTGCCCCGGTTGCACCGCCGCCGATCACGACGACATCGGTGTCGAGTCTTCTCACTGGTGAACACCTCCGCATGAGAGGGGCCCGCCTGCGGGCGGACGCCGGCGCATCTCCAGCGATGCGCGCTGAGTCGACACTAGACCGATCGTTCCCGCGCCGGGAGGTCCGAAGACCAACGTGCACCGGCCTCGCCCTTGGCTGCACGGATGCACCGTGCACCTGAGCGTTCGTCCAAACAGCTAGTCAGGCGTCCGATTCGGCGGGTGTTCGGGCCCTTGGTGGGCAGGTGTGCGTCCCGCACCAGTCGACGCGGTCAGCGTCCGGTGGGGTTGAGACCTCGCCCCCACCCGGCACAATGGCAGGCGTGAGCCTTCCGATCAACCCCGCCGCGGGTGTCCCGCTGCCCGACCGTGGCAATCCGCTGACTCTCAACCCGACGCAGGCGACCCCGATCGGAGGCGCCGGTGACGAGGTGACGATGTACGAGCGGCTCGGCGGCCACGAGACCTTCGTGCGCCTCGTGCACCGGTTCTACCAGGGTGTGGCCGGCGATGCGACGCTGCGGGCCATGTATCCCGAGGAGGACCTCGGCCCGGCCGAGGAGCGGTTGCGGATGTTCCTCGAGCAGTACTGGGGCGGTCCCCGCGCCTACCACGAGCAGCGCGGGCACCCGCGGCTGCGGATGCGGCACGTGCCGTTCGCCGTCACCCCGGCGATGCGCGACCGCTGGCTCGCGCACATGCGCGACGCCGTGGACTCCCTCGATCTCGACCCCGCGCTCCGGGCACCGCTGTGGGAGTACCTCGAGTCGGCCGCCGACTTCATGGTCAACACGGACTGACCCGGGGCGGTCGCGGCCCGGTCGCGTGGGAGTGCCGCGACCCCGATGGGCCCGCACCCGTGGCGTCGGGGTGACTCTGCCCGGCGGAGTTGCGGCGGCTGTGGACAATTCGTACCGATCGGCCAGTTATCCACAACCTCCCTACTCAGCGGCGTGACGTGGACCCCCCGTGTCCTAGAGTCCGCTGCGTCGGCAGTCATCGGCCGCCATACCGAGGAACACCCCCATGACCATCACGCAGCGTCGCGTCCGCAGTCGCGCCCTCGAGGCGATCGAACCCGAGGGCACTCCTGAACCACTCGGGTCCCGCCCGGCCGAGGTTCGGCTCCGGGCCCGCCGCAGCCCGCGGCTCATCGCCCTGGGCATCCTGTTGGCCACGCTCGGAGGTCTCGGCGGGGCGACCGTGCTCACCACCTTCAGCCACACCCAGTCGGTGCTCGTGATGGCTCGGCCGGTCGCACGCGGTGACCGCATCCAGGCGAGCGACCTGGCCGTCGTCAGCATCGGCCCCGCACCGGGCGTGTTCACGGTCCCCGCGTCCGACCTGTCGCGCCTGGTCGGACGCACGGCCAGGGTCGACCTACCCGCCGGATCGCTGCCCGGTCCCGATGCGGCGGGCGACCCCCTCGTCCCGGCCGACTACTCTCAGGTCGGCCTGCGGCTGGATGCCGGACGCCTGCCCATGTCGGCGTTGCCGCCCGGCACGGCGATCCAACTGGTGCCGGTGAGCGCCGTAGCCGGTGACCCCGCCCCTGACGTGCCACCGGTGCGTGCCGTGGTCGTCGCACCTGCCAGCGCAACCGATACGGGCAGCGCGATGGTGCTCGACGTCGC
>DAIESZ010000180.1 GCA_027346035.1 Propionibacteriaceae bacterium | reverse complement strand
CCACGATCGCGTCGGCATCGCTGCTCAACCCGGGGATGTCGACCTGGTCGAGTTCACCGAACAGCCACTGGTCGTCGGGGTCGAGTTCGTCGACGAGGTCGAGCAGGTCGTCGGGGTCGGTGTCGGTGAGGGCCCGGTCGGTGACCGCGCGGGCGGCGACCAGGTACAGCAGGTCACGAAGGCGGGCGGGGGCGGTGCCGGGGGCGGCCGCCGACGCCAACGCGAGCTCGGCCCGCGGGTGCGGATTGTTGCCGCGGCCGGTGCGTTCGAGCCAGTCGGCGATCGCCCGGGCGTCGTAGCGCGAGTGTTCGTCGGCCCGGGGGAAGGGGGCATCGGCGAGCGGGCGCCTGCGCCACATGGTGACCACCGGACGCTCGACCCTCGCCAAGCGCGCGACATCGGCGAGGGACAGGGTCGTCCCGGCATCGATGACGGCCGGTGTGGGCATGAGAGCACGCTAGCTCTCGTGGCTCACTTGCGCAGCTGATTGCCGATAAGGGGGGTTATCGCACCGTGTCGAGATCGGTGATCTGGCAGGCGAGCAGGCTGTCGTGTGTTGCCCGCAGCAGCGGGTCGAAGCTCCACAGTACGAACCCCCCTGCACGACACACCCCACATCAAGGAGACGACATGAGCAGGATCCAGCTCCTCGGGATCGGCCTCGCGGCCATCCTCGCCACCGGCTGCACGGCGGTGGCGGCCACCCCGGCCGACAGTGCGCCGGCCGGTGTCAACCAGCCGTCCGCGACGTCGGCGGCGTCCCAGAGCAAGCCCGCCACGGCTGCGACCAGCGCCACCAGCAGCGCGCCGGCCAACGACGGCACCGCGACGTTCGGCCAGGCCTTCACCTGGGAGGACGGCCTGTCCCTGACCGTCGGCAAGCCCAGCAGCTTCACACCGAGCAAGTGGGCCGCCGGGAAGGAGAAGTTCACGAAGTTCGTCGTGTTCGACGTGCGGGTCGTCAACAAGACCGGCAAGCCGTGGGACCCCAGCCTGATCAGCGCGACGATCCAGTCGAGCAACCAGGAGGGCTCACAGGTCTACGACTCGGGGAGTCTGGGCGAGGACCCGAGCACGAAGCTGCTCAACGGCCGCGAGGTGACGTTCAAGATCGCCTTCGGAGTCGACGACCCCAAGGACCTCGTGCTCGAGATCGCGCCGGACTTCGCGCACGACTCGGCGATCTTCACCAGCTGAGCGCGCACCGTTGGACGCCACCAGGCTTCGGCGAGGAGTACCCCGCTCGCCGAGGGGCCGGGGGTGGGGGTCGGGGGGCCCCACCCCGGTCTGGCGGGCGTGGGTCGCCCGGCGGTCCAGCCCGTGACCCATCCACGTCCTCCGGCAGCTGGCATCCCGATCCGGGTGAGCCGTGACCGGGTCCCCTGGCCATCGTGGGTTTCGCGGTGTGCGCCGTGGTGATCCTCTTCGCTGGCAGTCCTCTCGTGCTTCGGCCACCGGATCGCGACCCCGAGCGGCTGGGGCGGTGCCTGGATCGGTCCGGCTCCCCGGGCCCCCAACGCGCTGCCGATCCTCGGCGCCTACGTCGGCAACGCGACCATCCTGCTGTCGGTCACGCCACGCTGACCTCCGCGCCCCCGCTCAGCCCAGGGCGAGCGCCGGGTCGACCAGGCCGAACAGCCGGTCGATGTCGGACGCCGGATCCTCCCGGCTGGCGGTCGCGATCAGCCCGTGCGCGGCCCGGGTGAGGTTGATGAGGTCGTGGGGCGTGAGCGTCACGGCGACAAGCCCCGCTCGCTGGGCTCGCTCCAACGGCCCGGCGAGGATTTGCTCGAGTTCGCGATCCCCCTGCCAGGTGGGCGGGGCGTCCGCATCGGTGAGCGCGGCGACGAACGCGTCGGCCTCGAGGGTGAACTCGACCAGCCGTCGCCACACGACGAGGAAGCCCTCCGGCTCGGGCCGAGCCGCGGCGAGCAGCCTCAGTTCGTCGATGTTGTCGCGGAACACCGCGACCGCCAGGTCGGTTCTCGTCCGGAAGTGCCGGTAGAGCACCCCCTGGCCGACCCCGGCCTCGCGCGCGATCGCGCTGAGCGGTACCCGGTAGCCGCGGGCGACGAACATGCGGCGTCCGGCGGCGATGAGCGCCGCCCGGTTGGCGGGGGCCGCGGCGGGACCCTTGTTCGGTCTCGGCGAGTGACCATGCACCCTGCGAGAATAGACCGGACAGTGTTGTCCGGTGAGAGGTTGTCCGGCCACGGGAGGGAATCATGACCGCCACGTTCGATCACAGCTACGACGTCGTTGTCGTCGGGTCGGGGGCCGCCGCCTTTGCGGCCGCCATCACCGCGGCCGATCGAGGTCTCACGGTGGTGATGATCGAGGGCACCGACCGGTGGGGCGGCAGTACCGCCATGTCGGGCGGCGGCCTGTGGCTGCCGAACAACCCGCTGATGCGGCACGACGGGGCCGCCGACTCGCGCGAGGAGGCCCTCGAGTACCTGCGGCAGACCGTCGGCGACGACGCGGGCCCTGCAGCGTCCCCCGATCGTCGGGCGGCCTTCGTCGACGGTGTCGGCGGACTCGTCACCATGCTCGAGCATCTCGGCGTCCGCTTCGTTCGGGCCGCTGATTACCCCGACTACTACCCGGAACAGCCCGGTGGCAAGGTCGGACGCGCGATCGAGGTCGAGCCGTTCGACGTCAGGACGCTCGGTGAATGGTGGGCCACCTCCCGCGGACGCGACGGGGTGCCGGGCCCGGTGAAGACCGACGACTTCTGGCTGCTGCAGCGGGCCTGGTCGAGTCCCGGTGGCTCCCTGCGGGCCGCCACGGTCGTCGCCAGGATCGTGGGAATGCTCGCGCGCAGGAAGCGCCTGGTCGGCATGGGTGCCGCCCTGACGGCGTCCCTGCTCACGGTGGCCCAGCGGCTCGGTGTCGACCTGTGGCTGTCGACGCCGCTCACGGGGTTCGTGCTCGACGGCGACCGGGTGGCCGGCGTCCGGGCGACACGCGACGGGGACGACATCACGATCGGCGCCACCAGGGGAGTGGTGCTCGGCGCCGGAGGCTTCGACCACAACACCGAATGGCGCCTGCGCTACCAGGGGGTGTCGGGGGAGGCGTCGTCGGGATCGAAGGGCAATCTGGGCACCGCCATCGCCGCGGCCGAAGGCATCGGCGCCGCGCTCGACCTCATGGACGATGCGTGGTGGGGCGCGTCGGTTCCCCCGTTGACCCCAAACGGCACGGCCGGTTTCCTCGTCAGCGAGCGATCGATGCCCCACAGCGTCATCGTGGACGCCACCGGGCACCGGTTCGCCAACGAGTCCGAGAGCTACGTCGATCTCGGCCACCACATGCTCAACCACCCGGTGCCCGTACGGTTCTGGATGATCGCCGACGCCCGGCATGCGCACCGCTACCTGCGGTCGTACGCCATGGACCCCCGGGCGGTGAGGGTGATGGCGGCCGCCGGGATCATGCACCGGGCGAAGTCCCTCGACCGGCTGGCCACGCGGATCGAGGTCCCCACGGACGCGCTCAATGCCACCGTGGCCCGGTTCAACGGCTTCGCCCGCACCGGCATCGATCACGACTTCCACCGCGGCGACTCGGCCTACGACCGCTACTACGGAGACCCGTTGTGCCGTCCCAACCCGAACCTCGGCACGCTCGAGAAGCCCCCGTTCACGGCGGTCGAGGTCGTCCCGGGAGATCTGGGGACCAAGGGTGGCGTGGTCACCGATGTGCACGCCCGGGCGCTGCGGTCCGACGGGTCGGTGATCGACGGGCTGTACGCGGCCGGCAACTGTTCGGCGTCCGTGATGGGCCGCACCTACCCCGGACCCGGATCGACCCTCGGCCCGGCCATGGTGTTCGGGTATCTGGCCGGTTCGCACCTGGCCGACCAGCAGGCGACGGATCGGCAACCCACCCCAGCGGGCGCCGCCGGTTGATCGTGCCCCGGTGAGCCGGGCGGGTCAGTCGGTTCCGCTGCGGGGGCGTCCGCGCTGGGGGAGGGGTCCAGCCCGCTTCGGCAGGCGCCCCGCCTCGGCGAGGGCGCTGCGCAGCGCGACCTCGATCTGCGCGTTGACGCTGCGGAACTCGTCGTCGGCCCACCGGGCCATCGCCTCATGAATCGCCGGGTCGATCCGGATCAGCACCTGCCGACGCTCGCTCATCGACGCGGCCCCCGCATCAATACAGCGATCCCGCGTTGATGACCGGCGACGGGGGCTGGTCGCCGCAGAGCACGACGAGCAGATTGCTGACCATGTTGGCCTTGCGTTCCTCGTCGAGCTCGACCACCTGGTTCGCGGCGAGGCGGGCCAGCGCCATCTCGACCATGCCGACCGCGCCATCGACGATCCGGGCCCGGGCCGCGACGACCGCGTTGGCCTGCTGGCGACGCAACATCGCCTGGGCGATCTCCTGGGCGTACGCGAGGTGGGAGATGCGCACCTCGGCGATCTCGACCCCGGCGATGGCGACCCGCTCGGACACCTCGTGCGCGAGTTCCCCGGCGACCTTGTCGGTCGAGCCCCGCAGCGACTCGCCATCACCGGCGTCGTCGTACGGATGGGTGGTGGCGACGTGCCGCAACGCCGACTCCGCCTGCACCGACACGAAGTCCTCGTAGTTGTCGACCGCGTAGGCCGACTTCGCCGTGTCGGCCACCTGCCACACCACGATCGCGGCGATCTCGACCGGGTTGCCGTCGGCGTCGTTGACCTTGAGGTGGTTGGTCTCGAAGTTGCGCACCCGGATACTCACCGTCCGACGCTTGGTGAGCGGCAGCACCCACCAGAACCCGGGCCTCACGACCGTTCCGACATAGCTCCCGAAGAACTGGACCACCGACGTTCTCCCCGGGGGGACGACGACCAGCCCGGTCGCGACGAGCGCGGCGACCAGGATCGGCAACCACTCCCAGCCGAGGTGGGAACTGAGCGGCCAGATGGCCGCCCAGGCGCAGGCGGCGATGACGACCACCCCGAGCCACCCGTTGAGGGCGAGGGCCGGTCGTTGGCTGATCTGGACCCGTGCCCCCTGGTGTCCGACCGGGCCGGTGACGGTTGCTGGAGCCACACTCATGGCTGCTCCCTCTCGAGAAGTGATATTGAAATGATATCACTTTTTGGGGCCGTACGGAAGCGATCCCGAACGGAATCGACCTGGCGTTCCGGGAACGTTCGACGTTTCTCCGCGAGTACGCGGGACAACGTCGAACGTTGTTGCGCCGGGATG
>DAIESZ010000164.1 GCA_027346035.1 Propionibacteriaceae bacterium | reverse complement strand
GGTACCCCGAGGGGAGTGCCCGTGATCGATGAGGCCACACGTACGGTGCTGCTCGGCGGGCACGAGCTCGCATACCTGGACAGCGGCGACGGTCCTGCGCTGCTGTTCATCCACGGGCTGACCAGCTCGAGCCGGAGCTGGGCCCGCCTGGTTGACATGCTGAACACCGACCATCGCATCCTGGCGCCCGACCTGCACGGCCACGGAGCATCGGCGAAACCGATGGGCGACTACTCGCTCAGCGCCCACGCCGCCACCTTGCGGGACCTGCTCGACCGACTCGGGATCGATCGCGTGACCTTGGTCGGCCACTCCCTGGGCGGCGGCATCGCGTTGCAGTTCTGCTACCTGTTCCCCGAGAGGGTCAGTCGCCTCGTCCTGGTCTCCACCGGCGGCCTCGGACGGTCCGTGAGCCCGCTGCTCCGGGCGGCCACCCTCCCGGGCGCCGAATGGGTGCTGCCGCTCATCGCCTCGGACTGGGTGCGAAGCCGGGCCGAAGCCGTGGGGCGGACCATCGCCAAGACCGGCTGGCAGCCGAGCCGGGACGTGACCGAGGCCTGGCGCGGGTTCACGTCCCTCGCCGATGCAGAGACCCGGCGCGCCTTCCTCGCCACCACTCGCTCGGTCATCGATCCGGGGGGACAGACCGTCACGGCGCATCATCATCTGCCGATGGCCACCACGATCCCCACCTTGGTTGTCTGGGGCACGCGGGACCGGATGATTCCGGCCTGGCACGCGACGACCGCTCACCATGCGTTCCCCGGCAGCCGGGTGGAGCTCTTCGTCGGCGCGGGACACTTTCCGCACCTTGACGAGCCCGAGCGATTTGCCGAGGTGCTTCGCGACTTCCTGGCGACCTGAGAGGTCGGTGAGCCGAGGCGACGCCCTTGAACGTGAGGAGGGTGCCCTCGCCGCTCAGGACGGACTCCCACGCCTGCGCGCACGGGCCCTCCCGCCTGGAATGGGTGCGCCCGGCCAGCGGGTTCCTTCGCCAAGGCCGCACCCGGCGGCCACCGAGCGAAGGTGGATATCCATGAGAACCAGCGGCGCCTGACGGTCAGCTCGCGCGCCGCGTGGTCCAGACGAAGACCGCGCCGAGGACCAGGTGGCCCATCAGGCTCTGGAAGGCGGTGGTGTTGACGGCGAACGCCGGCATCCCGAGCGTCGCCGGCATGGCGATGAGGGCACCCAGCACCCGCCAGAGCACGCCGTAGGCGAGCCCGTACCCGTGTGCCGCAGGAGAGGTCCGGACGCCGCGGCCCATGCACACCTCGTCATGCACCGCTTGGGCCATGGTGCGGAACGCCGTCGCGTCGCCCGCGAGCCCATGCTCCTTCCTCCTGCGCTTCGCCTGGGGCCGCGTCATCGCGACTCCCGGGGCGTCAGACGTAGTAGCCCCAGTAAGCCCCTGACTCATCCCTACGAAACTCGACGCCCTGAGGTTCATCGAGGCAGAAGCCAACGCTGGTCAGCACTTCCTCGTAGAGGTCCGCGTCCCCCACGACGACGGAATGCACGGTCGGCCGGTCGCTGCCGGAGGCGGTGTACCACACTCGGCACAGAAAGGATGGGCCCCCCTGCTCTGCATCGCGCAGGACCTGCTTGCCGTCCGGCGGATCGGGCACGACCCGAATGGCGCCCGGCTCGATCAGGAGCCACCCTCCAGCGGCTCCCGGCGGCACGTGCCCGACCATGTCCGAGGCATCCCGCCAGGCGGGACCGGAAAAGAGCTCGAGGAGCACGACACGCCGCATCACCTCCTGATGATAGGCGGTCGCGAATCGCCCGAGGCCGAGGCCGTGTCGGGCCACGCGGCACCGAGGACGGCGGGGCGGCTAGCCGGCCGGGTCGCGACGTCCGGCGATGCCTCGCTGGAGACGCAGGTCGCCATGCAGCCTCGGCGGGACCGGCAGCCCGCGGGCGGTCAGCTCCGCGGCATACGACTCCATCGCCGTGAGCAGGGACTGGTGCGCCGCCAAGAGACGATCAGGCACGAGCGGGCCACGCCGCAGCTCACGCACCACCTCTTGGGCAGCCCGCATGTCCTCTGCCAGGACCGCCAAGGACCTACGTCTGGGCGCCTGCGCATCGAGCGGATCTGCGGGCATCGGATGACCTCGGTTCCCTCGCGTGCCGACTCGCTGCCGGTGCTGCGATAACCCACCCACACTATCCTCGACACGCTCACGACCGTGCAGTCAGAGCGCGTCCTCGTCGCGTTCGCCGGTGCGAACCCGGACCACGGTGTCGACGGGGACCACCCAGATCTTGCCGTCCCCGATCCGGCCTGACCTCGCGACCCCAGCGATCACCCGCACGATGTCGTCAGCGTCGTCATCGCGACTCAGGATCTCAACGCGCAGCTTGGGCACGAAGTCGAGGACGTACTCCGCGCCGCGGTAGACCTCGGAGTGGCCGCGCTGGCGGCCATAGCCACTCGCCTCGCTCACCGTCATGCCCTGGATGCCCAAGGCGGTCAGGGCTTCCCGGATCTCGGCGATGGCGTGAGGCTTGACGACGGCGGTCACGAGCTTCACGGTTGCTCCTCTCGGGGATGGTGCAGGTTGCCCAGCAGGCCGTGGGACGAGGCCCGACCCCCCATGCTGCCCTGGAGGTCGTACGCGGTCTCGGCATGCAGGGCCAGGTCGATGCCGCCAGCCTCATGGTCGCGGTGGATGCGGAAGCCGATGGTCCGCTCGATCAGCAGTCCGAGCACAGCCGACACCACAAACGCATAGACCATGACCACGCCGACGCCGATCGCCTGACGCCCCAGCTGGCGTGCGCCACCGGCGTCGAGGAGGCCGGACACGCCGGTCGGCGCGAGATGGGTGGCGAGCACCCCGATCGCGAGGGTGCCGACGATGCCGCCGACGAGGTGGACCCCGACGACGTCGAGCGAGTCGTCGTAGCCGAAGCGGTACTTGAGCCCGACCGCCCAGCTGCACACGGCTCCGGCCACGACGCCGACGACGAGGGCTCCAACCGGCGAGAGCGAGCCGCACGAGGGAGTGATCGCGACGAGACCGGCAACCATGCCCGAGGCCGCGCCGAACGAGGTGAAGTGCCCGTCGCGTAGCCGCTCGACGGCGAGCCAGCCGATCACCCCGGTGGCTCCGGCCAGGGTGGTCGTGACCAGCACGACGGCAGCGCGATGGTCGGCGGCGAGCGCAGACCCGGCATTGAAGCCGTACCACCCGAACCACAGCAACCCGGCCCCGAGCATGACGTAGGTGAGGTTGTGCGGCCGCATCGGCTCCTTGCCGAAGCCGATCCGCGTGCCCAGCACGAGCGCGAGAGCCAGGGCGGAGGCGCCCGAGCAGATCTCCACGGCGGTGCCGCCGGCAAAGTCGACCAGATGCACCTGGTTGACCAGCCACCCGCCGACGTGCCGGCCGGCAGAGACGTCGAAGACCCAGTGCGCGACGGGTGCGTAGACGAGCGCGACCCAGGCCCCGACGAAGAGCAGCCACGAGGTGAACCTGGCCCGGTCCGCGATGGCACCGGAAACCAGTGCGCCGGTGACGACGGCGAAGAGGCCCTGGAAGATGGCGAAGAGGATGACGGGGTACGCCGAACCGGCGTCCGCCGACGGGCTCAGGAACTGACCGAGGCCCGCAAACTGGAACGGGTTGCCCAGCAGGCCGGCACCCACGTCGTCGCCGAAGGCCTCCGAGTAGCCGAAAAGAACCCAGACGACGAGCACGACGGAAGCCGCGCCGAAGGTCATCATCATCATGTTGAGGACGCTCTTGCTCCGGACCATGCCGCCGTAGAAGAGGGCCAGCCCGGGGGCCATGAGAAACACCAAGGCACACGCGACCAGGAGCCACGCGGTGGCCCCCGAGTCGGTCGCGGTGCGCACCGCCGGCGCGAGCACGTGCATCATGGGGAAGACAGTACGGTTCGCTCCCCTGCCGCCGAGACGCGTCTTGCCCGGTGGTCCGGCGGCCGATCTGCCCGCCCTCGCTCCTGCCGTTCTCGATGGCGACAGGCATACCGTGGGGCGATGGCTGGTCCTCCTGCTTCCGTCAAGACCTTCAACCGGTTCGCGCTGCTCCTGGCGGGGCATCGCCTGGTGCCGGTGTGGGCGGTGCTCCGGCACACCGGCCGCAAGAGCCGGCGCGAGTACTCCACCCCGGTGGCGATCATCACGGCGCCGGACGCCTTCTTCATCGGGTTGCCCTGGGGGCGAGGCACGGACTGGGTCCGCAACGTTCGGGCTGCCGGTCGCTGCACGGTCCGCCTCAGCGGCCGCGACTACGAGTGCTTCGACCCGGAGCTCGTCGGCAAGGAGGCCACGGTCGCGGCGACGAGCGGAGTCATGCGACTGGTGGTCTCCCGCCTGCCTTTCCCTGGCGGGTTCCTGCGCCTGCGGAAGGCGCCGACGCCGGCGCCTGCTCGCTGAGCGCGGGCCGACGTCGAGCACGGGCGGCGCTGGACATCAGGGCCGCCAGCGGTACTCGTGCTCCGGTCGTCCCGTCGAGCCGTAGCGAAGACGCATCGTGGCCCGCCCCTCCTGGACGAGGCCGGCGAGGTAGCGCTGGGCCGTCGCCCGCCCGAGGCCGAGCTCCGGCGCGAGCTCGGCAGCCGTCACCGGAGCTCCGGAGCGTCATCGTCCTCACCCACCACAGGAGGTCTCATGCCTGGCTTGACCAACGAGTCGGCACGCGCCATCGCCGACCCGCAGGAGGTGCAGGTGCTCACCCGTCGTCGCGACGGCTCCCTGCGCCGCCCACGGACGATCTGGATCGTCACCGACGGCGACCGGGTCTTCATCCGCTCCACGAACGGCCGCGGCGCCGACTGGTTCCGGGGCGCCACCGCCACCGGCAGCGGGCAGATCACAGCCCGCGGCACGGCATACGATGTCCGCTTCACCGAGGTGGCCGACGAGGCCGACCTCACGAGGGCGGACGCGGCCTACCGCGCCAAGTACGGCCACTACGCAGCCATCGTCGACCACCTCGAGCAGGACGGACCCCGCTACGCCACGCTCGAAGTCCACCCCGCGTGACCATCCACCGACCCTGACACCGCCACAGCAAGGAGAAACCGTGCGAGGCACGATCATCTACGGCCCGCGAGACATCCGGTTCGAGGAGCGGGCCGACCCGACCATCGTCGAACCCACCGATGCCGTCATCCGCACCGTCGCCACCTGCGTGTGCGGCTCGGACCTCTGGCGCTACCGCGGGATCGCCGACGTGGCGCAGCCGACGCCCATCGGCCACGAGTACGTCGGGATCGTCGAGCAGGTCGGCTCCTCCGTGACGACCCTGCGCCCCGGCCAGTTCGTCGTCGGGGGCTTCCTCACCAGCGACAACACCTGCCCCGTCTGTCGGGCGGGCGCCCACGCCAACTGCCAGCACGGCACCGGCTACGACGGCTGCCAGGCCGAGCTCATCCGCGTGCCCAACGCCGACGGCACCCTCCTGGCCACGCCGGAGCAGCCCTCGGACGACCTCGTGCCGAGCCTGCTCGCCCTCTCCGACGTCATGTGCACCGGCTGGCACGCCGCCGTCTGCGCGGACGTCCGCCCGGGCGGCACCGTCGTCGTCGTCGGCGACGGTGCGGTGGGACTCTCCGGTGTGCTCGCCGCCGCCGAGCTCGGCGCCGAGCGCATCATCGCGATGAGCCGACACGCCGACCGCCAGGCCCTCGCCACGGCGTTCGGCGCCACCCACATCGTCGCCGAGCGCGGCGACGCGGGCGTCGAGGCCGTCAAGGAGCTCACCGACGGGATCGGGGCGGACTCCGTCCTCGAGTGCGTCGGCACCGACGAGTCCGTGGTGCAGGCGCTCAAGTCCGCCCGTCCCGGCGGCATGGTCGGCTGGGTGGGAGTGCCCCACGTGACCGACATCCCGCAGGAGCACATGTTCTGGAAGAACGTCGGCCTTCGCGGCGGCCCAGCCCCCGTCCGCGCCTATCTGCCAGACCTGCTCGAGCGGGTGTGGGACCGGCGGATCAACCCCGGCAGGGTCTTCGACCTGACCCTGCCGCTGCGCGACGTGGCCGAGGCGTATGCCGCGATGGACGAGCGCCGAGCGATAAAGGCTCTGTTGCAGCCCTGACCGGCAGACCTTCCCCCTCTGTGCTGGAGCTCGCCTGATGTGAGCAGGTCAGCGTGGGGACGTCCGCGCCGGCACGTCGGCTGACGGGCCGAGCAGCCGCTCGAACCGCTCACGCGACGGGAGCGGTCCCAAGGGGTAACCGAGCAGCACGTGCAGGTTGCACATGCTGAGCGTGTAGGCGTGTTCGAGCAGGTCGATCGTCGTCTGGCGGCCGAGCTTGCGCAGGACTGTCGGGACGCGGGTGCTCGCAACGGTGATGTCCTCCCATCGGCGGCGCGCGGCCGGGTCGTCTCCCAGCAGATCGAGCACGGCCCGCGCCCGCTCCGCGCGGTCGGGCCAGGCCGTCGCGCGCCGGTAGTAGTCCGCCACGGTGTACGGCGACTGGGCAATGTGCACCAGCGCGCCGCGCGCACCAGCAGACGCGCCCTCGTCCCGCGCGCGCTGCGCCTGATCCCAGTCGTGCACGAGGGAGAAGCGGCGGCGCTCGGTCGTCACCTGGTACATCACGCTGTTGACGCGCATCAGCGTCGCCAGCTCACCGAGCAGGACCAAGTGGGCCCGCCGCAACTCGGTCCACGGCACCGGGCTGGACCCATTGACCACGACCACCTCGTCGACCTGCCGGCCCACCGCAGGCAGGGTCGCGGCATGTCGAAGTCGCGCGTCCAGGCCGTCGAACCACTGGTCGGCCATGTTGTCGTAGACACCGCCGTCGGTGAGCAGGACTACCTGGGCGCTCGCGCCACCGCCCACGCCACCCGAGAAGCCGTACGAGGCCGTCGACAGGCGGCGCGGGGCGAAGGCTCCAGGGAGGCAGGCCGAGGCCTGCACCGCCGTGGACAGGCGCAGCTGCTCGGGTCGGCCCTGGCCGACCCGGTACGAGTAGAGGAACCGCGGCGAGAGGTAGAGGTGCTCACCGGACTGGAGCTCCGTGACGCACATCACGTGGTCGATCGAGCGCGCGACGTCGGCAAGCCGAGTCGCCTGCCCGTCTCGCGAGAAGTGCGTCTGCGCCAGGGCCCGATCGACAACAGCGGAACGCTGCTCGAAGAACCGCGCCGCCAGCCCAAGCACCACGATCGCGCCGAGCAGAGTCGTCCCGGACCGCCAGGACAGCCCGTCCAGGCAGAGCAGGACGGCCCCCACAACGAGCCCGAGCAGGCCGATGCTGACGCCGGCGAACAGCGAGAGGACATAGGCATTCGTCGCCGGGCCCCAGAAGAACAGGCCGACGTCGGCCACGTGACGGACGAGAGGCGCGACCTTGCGGTCGAACGTCGCCTCGTCCACCGTCGGGTAGTCCACCTCGTGCGCCACGACGCCGTTGGTGATCGAGCCACCGGACACCGATGCGATCGCGGCGACCTCGCGGTGCTTGCCGACGTCGACCAGGTAGAGCAGGGTGCCGAGCCCCCAGATGGTCGCCCGGTGGCCGCCACCCGAGATCGCAACGCCGACATGCTGGACCGCTCGGGCTTCGGGCTCGGTCATCTCACACCTCCACCACGACGCCGCCGGCGTCGGTCTTCGGACTCACCGGGGTATACCGGTACTGCCTGGCGCTCGACGCCGTCGTCCACCGACCCGTCGTGTCGGAGACGTAGTTGAAGAAGAGCGAGATGTCGTCGCGCCGCGACGGACCGTCGACGACCCGCAACACCGCCTCCCGGTCCGGATGCCGGTACCGGGCCCCATTGGTGGAGATGAGATAGCGCGGCGTGTCCACCAGCGCGAGCAGCTCGTCCGTGACGTTGGACTTGCTGCAGTGGTGCGGGAGCTTGAACGCGTCGACGGCCAGCCGGCTCTGCTTGCGCTGCTTCAGCAGACGCTCGATCCCGTGCACGAGCGGGGTCGAGTGACTGTCGCCGGTGAACAGGAGCGCGTGGCCGCCGTACTCGAAGAGGAAGGAGATGCTGCTGCCGTTGGCGATGCTGTTGTCAAGCTTCACCGCGGGACCCTGCACGTCCTCGCCCTCGAGCCCGGCGAGGCTGGGGCGTCGTGCCAGCCGCTCGAGCGCGCTGTCGGCATCCCCCGGCTCCACTCCGGCATCCGTGAGCACCTTGGTCCACTGGGCCTGCAGGGCCGCCAGCTCGTCCGGGCCCGGCCCCAAGACGGTGACCCGGGCCCCCGCGACCTCGTAGGTCTTGAGTGGGCCGGTGCGGGCCACGCCGGCGGCGCGACGCCCGAACGCGGCATTCCACCGGCCCTTCAGAGCGGCGTCCCGCTGGAGCAGGGCGCCGACCATCTCGCCGTAGTCCGGACCCTGCTGGTCGCTGCTCGGCAGCTGCGGCCAGCCGTTGAACCAGACATCCTCGATGTGCAGCCCGAGCGCTGTTCGGTCCTGGAGCAGACGGACGACGCCTTCGATGTGGTCACCGTCGATGTGGGTTGCCACGAGCAGGTCGAGCGCAGGCCGGCGACCGAGCGCCGCCACCCGGTCATGCACGGCGCGGTAGGTACTCAGGGGGCCGGCGTCGACGAGGATCCGGTGCGGGCTGCGCGTGGTGCCCCACTCGAGCACAAGGGCGTCGCCGTACGCGGCGGGCAGCATCTCGAGTCGCAGCATCTGCTCACGGCCCCTGTTCTGGCAGCAACCACCCGGACTGACCGAAGACGACCAGCGAAAGCCCCAGAGTCGCGCCCTCGGCGACGAGTCGGCGGCGTACCAGCCGCAACGCCTCCCCGATCGTCGCACCCCGTGCGGGGTCCGGGCCCCAGAGCTGGTCGGCGAGCAGCCGTGCCATCGGGGCAGTCTGCCGGCCGAGCGTCTCGACGACACTGCCGACCACGAGGCTCGCGCCGCCACGACGGAACGCCGCGACCGAGGAGTTCCACGGGATGTCCTCGCTGGCCGTGCTGCAGCCGAGGAGGAAGACCACCGGCCCGACGGCGGCACCAGGCGGCACGACGTAGTCGCCGGTCAGGGCGGCAACCTCACGCACGCTCGTCTTGCCGATCTGCAGCGCCACGAGGTCGCCGATCCGATCGGTGTGCGGCAGCGACAGCACGAGCCCCGGCTGATGCGTCCTCATGGCGTCGCGCCAGCCGGTCCACGACGTGGCTTCGACGACCTGGCCGTGCAACCGCTGCTGGAGCAGCTGCACCGTCGTCTCGCGCTCACCCCGGTTCTTGGCGTCGATCTTCGAGGTGGCGGCGAACATCACCTTGTCGAGCCGAGGCAGCGTCTCGTAGCCCTGACGCAACTGGCCGGGCGGTGCGATCCACTCATCCTCATCCCCGGCGCCCG
>DAIESZ010000226.1 GCA_027346035.1 Propionibacteriaceae bacterium | reverse complement strand
GACTGCGCGACCTCGTGAACCGAAACCTCGGCACGATCCGCACGGAGTTCGGCCACTTCTCCCGCCAGGTGAGCGGCTACAGTCTTGAGCACCTGCTGCCCGAGCGGGGCTTCGACGTACCGGGGTTCTTCGCGGGCACTGAGGGGACACTGGGCATCATCGCCCGCGCGACGGTGAGGCTCGTGGCCGATGCCCCGTTCCAGCAGATGATCGCGCTGGGGTATCCGACGATGGCCGAGGCCGCCGACGCGATGCCCGAGATTCTCCCCTTCCGCCCCACCGCCTGCGAGGGCCTCGACGCGCGGATCGTCGACGTGGTCCGCCGCCGCCAGGGGGACGCCGCGGTGCCGCCGCTCCCCCGGGGCGAGGGCTGGATGTTCCTCGAGGTGGTCGGCGACGACGCCGGCGAGGTGCGGGCCCGGGCCGAGGCGCTGCTCGCCGCGTCCGGCTGCCTCGACGGATGGGTCGTCACCGACCCACGCCAGGCCACCGTGCTGTGGAAGATCCGCGCCGACGGCGCCGGGCTGGCCGGCGTCTCGCTCGACGAACCCGCGTATCCCGGCTGGGAGGACGCCGCGGTGCCGCCCGCGAACCTCGGCGCCTACCTCCGCGAGTTCGACGCGCTGCTCACCGAGCACAGCCTGCACGGCCTGCCCTACGGCCACTTCGGCGACGGCTGCGTGCACTGTCGCATCGACTTCCCGATGGAACGGGACGGCGGACCCCAGGCGTACAAGGCGTTCGTCGAGGACGCCGCCCGGCTCGTCGCCCGCCACGGCGGGTCGATGTCGGGAGAGCACGGCGATGGGCGCGCCCGATCCGGCCTGCTGCCCGCGATGTACTCCCCCGAGGCCCTCGGCCTGTTCGGGCAGGTCAAGAACCTGTTCGACCCCCACAACATGCTCAACCCGGGTGTGCTCGTCGACCCGGATCCGGTCGACGCACGCGTCCGCGTGCCGCAGACGCTCCTCTCGCCGCTGCGCCTGCAGGCACCGCAGTTCGCCCGCGACGTGCACCAATGCTCGGGTGTCGGCAAGTGCCTCGCCGACACCACCGGGGGCGGCGGGGTGATGTGCCCGTCGTTCCAGGCCACCCGCAACGAGAAGGACTCCACCCGCGGGCGGGCCCGGGTCCTGCAGGAGATGATCAACGGCACCCTGGTGAACCGGGGCTGGCGCTCCCCCGAGGTGCACGAGGCGCTCGACCTGTGCCTGTCGTGCAAGGGCTGCCGGAGCGACTGCCCTACCGGGATCGACATGGCCGCCTACAAGTCGCGGGTGCTGTTCGAGGCCTTCAGGGGTCGGCTGAGACCGGCGTCCCACTACGCCCTGGGGTGGCTGCCCCGGTGGGGACGCCTGGTCACGGCGGTGCCCGGACTCGCCACCGTCGCCAACACGGCCACCCAGACGCCCGGAGTCCGGCACGTCGTCCGCGCGCTCGCGGGGGTCGACCAGCGGCGTCCGATGCCGAAGTTCCGCACCGGGGGCCGGGCGCGCCGCGCGTTCCGCCACCTGCACGGCACCGGGAAACCGGTCGCGCTGTGGGTCGACTCGTTCACCGACGCGTTCGAGGGTTCACAGCTGGCCGCCCTCGTCACGGTCCTCGCCGACGCCGGCTATGACCCGCAGGTGATCCAGCAGGACGCGTGCTGCGGTCTCACCTGGATCACCACCGGCCAGCTCGACGGCGCCCGCACCCAGCTGCGCCGGGCGCTCGAGGTGCTCGCGCCGATCGCGGCCAAGGGCACCCCGATCGTCGGTCTGGAGCCGAGTTGCCTGGCCGTCTGGCGTTCCGACGCCGCCGAACTGCTGCCCGACGAGCCGCGGGTGGCCGAGGTGGCGTCCGCGGTGCACACGCTCGCCGAACTGTTGCGCGGCACCCCCGCCTGGACGCCGCCCGATCTCAGCGGGCACACGATCGTCGCCCAGCCGCACTGCCACCACGCCAGCGTCCTCGGCTGGGACGCCGATGCGGACCTGTTGCGCCGCACCGGGGCCGAGGTGGTGACGATTGGCGGCTGCTGCGGACTGGCCGGCAACTTCGGCGTCGAGAAGGGCCACTACGAGGTGTCGGTGGCGGTCGCCGAGCACGACCTGCTGCCCGCGGTCGAGGCCGCCGGGCCGGACGCCATCGTGCTCGCCGACGGCTTCAGCTGCCGCAAGCAGCTGGCCGATCTCGCCGACCGGGGGTCGGTGACGCTGGCGCAGCTGCTCGCGGCGCACGCGTGACCATCGGGTGACAACCGGCGCAAGGGATTGGCACCGACCCGCTCGTGCACTTGAATGGGGGGGTCTACCCCCTGCGGAAAGGACCGGCATGTCCAGTGTCACCTGGCGCACCCGTTCCGAGTGCGGCCTCCCTCCCCTGTCCGACGATCACCTCCGGTCCATGCACGACTGGTGGCGGGCGGCCAACTACCTCGCCGTGGGGCAGATCTACCTCATGAACAACCCGCTGATGCGCGAGCCCCTCACCACGGACGACGTCAAGCCGAGGTTGCTCGGCCATTGGGGCACCACCCCGGGACTGAACTTCCTCTACGCACACCTCAACCGGATCATCGTCGAGCGCGAGGTGCACAGCCTGTTCATCGCCGGGCCCGGCCACGGTGGCCCGGCCATGGTGGCCAACAGCTATCTCGACGGCACCTACTCCCAGGTCTACCCCCGCATCTCCCGCGACGAGGTGGGCCTGCAGCGGTTGTTCAAGCAGTTCTCGTTCCCGGGCGGCATCCCCTCGCACGTCGCGCCCGAGACGCCCGGGTCGATCCACGAGGGCGGCGAGCTCGGCTACGCCCTGTCGCACGCCTACGGCGCGGCCTTCGACAACCCCGACCTGCTGGTGTTCGCGGTGGTCGGCGACGGTGAGGCCGAGACCGGGCCGCTGGCGACCAGCTGGCACTCGAACAAGTTCCTCAACCCGGTGAGTGACGGCGTCGTGCTGCCCGTGCTGCACCTCAACGGCTTCAAGATCGCCAACCCGGCCGTGCTCGCCCGGATCGGCGACGACGAGCTCGCCGACCTCATGAAGGGCTATGGCCACACCCCCTACTTCTTCACCGCCGGCTTCGATGACGAAGATCCGGTGAGCATCCACCGGCGCTTCGCGGAGCTTCTCGACGAGGTGCTCGACCACATCGCCGGCATCCGCCACCAGGCCGACGAGCGGGGCGCCGACAGCGCCGAGCGTCCGCACTGGCCGATGATCGTGTTCCGGACGCCGAAGGGCTGGACCGGGCCCAAGTACGTCGACGGCAATCGCACCGAGGGCAGCTGGCGCGCCCACCAGGTTCCGCTGGCCAGTGCCCGCGACACCGCCGAACACCTGCAGCAACTGGTCGACTGGCTGGCGTCGTACCGGCCCGACGAGCTGTTCGACGGCGAGGGCCGGGTTCGCGACCACATCACCGCCCTCGCCCCGCCGCCGCACCTGCGTCTCGGGGACCAGCCGGTCGCCAATGGCGGCCTACTGCGCAAGGATCTGGACCTTCCCGACTTCCGTCACTACGGGGTCGAGATCAAGGCACACGGCGCCGGCGTCGCCGAGGCCACCAAGCTGCTCGGCACCTGGCTGCGCGACGTCGTGGCCCGCAACCCCAAGAGTTTCAGGGTGTTCGGGCCGGACGAGACGGCGTCCAACCGGCTGCAGGCGGTCTACGAGACCACCGACAAGCAGTGGATGGCCGACTATCAGTCACCCGACGTCGACCAGTTCCTCGGCCGCGACGGCCAGGTGGTCGAGATGCTCAGCGAGCACCAGTGCCAGGGATGGCTCGAGGGCTACCTGCTCACCGGGCGGCACGGGGTGATGTCGAGCTACGAGGCGTTCATCCACATCGTCGACTCGATGGTCAACCAGCACGCCAAATGGCTCAAGGTCACCAACGAGTTGCCGTGGCGGCGTCCGATCTCGAGCCTCACCTACCTGCTCAGTTCACACGTGTGGCGTCAGGACCACAACGGCTTCAGCCACCAGGACCCCGGCTTCATCGACTTCATGATCAACAAGAAGGCCGACATCGTGCGGGTCTACCTGCCACCGGACGCCAACACGCTGCTGTCGACCTTCGACCACTGCCTGCGCTCGAAGCAGTACATCAACGTCGTCGTCGCGGGCAAGCAGCCGAACCCCACGTGGTTGAGCATGGACGAGGCGGTCAAGCACTGCGCCCGCGGCCTCGGCATCTGGGAGTGGGCCGGCAACGAGCAGCCCGGCGGCGAACCCGACGTGGTGATGGCGGCGGCCGGTGACATTCCCACGATCGAGGTGCTCGCCGCGATCGACCTGCTGCGCCAGCACATTCCGGATCTGGGGGTGCGGATGGTCAACGTCGTCGACCTCATGCGACTGCAGGACGCCGACGAGCATCCGCACGGCATGACGCACCGCGACTTCGACTCCGTCTTCACCGCCGACAAGCCGATCGTGTTCGCCTACCACGGCTACCCGTGGCTGATCCACCGGCTCACCTACCGCCGCCACGGTCACGACAACCTGCACGTGCGCGGCTACAAGGAGGAGGGCACCACCACGACGCCGTTCGACATGCTGATGCTCAACGACCTTGACCGCTACCACCTCGTGATGGACGTCATCGACCGGGTCCCCGGGCTCGCTCAGCGCTACGCCGGGCTGCACCAGCAGATGAGCGACGCCCGTCTCGACGCCCGCATGTACGCCCGTGAGCACGGCGAGGACATCCCCGAGGTGCGCGACTGGATGTGGCCGGGAGCCCGCGCCGCCGGCGTCCGGGGACGTCGGGCCGCGAACACCGGGGGCGACAACGAGTGAGGCACCCCCGGTGGCCGTGACCGGCGGCTTTCGAGGCCGGGCGGGGCGTAGGAGGCCGGGCGTAGGAGGCCGGGCGGCGTACGAAGTGACCAACGGCGTACGACCCGACGCCCGAAACGGGCCGAGTCGTACGCCGCGGGGACCTAGTCGTACGCCGCCGGATCCGGGCCGTCCGCTGCGGCGGCCCGGATCCTGGCGTCAGCCGCGGGTAAGGCGGCGGTGCTTGCTCGCGTGCGGCCGGGCGGCCTCGACGCCGAGGCGGGCGACCTTGTTCTGCTCGTAGTCGCCGAAGTTGCCTTCGAACCAGTACCACTTGCTCTCGTCGTCGTCGGTGCCCTCCCAGGCGAGGATGTGGGTGGCGATCCGGTCAAGGAACCAGCGGTCGTGGGAGATGATCACCGCGCAGCCGGGGAACTCGAGCAGCGCGTCCTCGAGACTCGACAGGGTCTCGACGTCGAGGTCGTTGGTGGGCTCGTCGAGCAGCAGCACGTTGCCACCCTGTTTGAGGGTGAGTGCCAGGTTGAGCCGGTTGCGTTCCCCACCCGACAGGACGCCGGCGGGCTTCTGCTGGTCGGGGCCCTTGAAGCCGAAGCTCGCGACGTAGGCCCGTGACGGCACCTCGAAGTTGGCCACCTTGATGAAGTCGAGCCCGTCGGAGACAACCTCCCAGACGTTCTTGTCGGGATCGATACCTGACCGGTTCTGGTCGACGTAGCTGAACTTGACCGTCTCGCCCACCTTGAGGCTTCCCGAGTCGGGCTCCTCGAGGCCGACGACGGTCTTGAACAGCGTGGTCTTGCCGACACCGTTCGGCCCGATGATGCCGACGATGCCGGCGCGAGGCAGGGTGAACGACAGGTCCTTGATCAGCACCCGCTCGTCGAATCCCTTCGTGAGGCGCTGAGCCTCGAGCACCAGGCTGCCCAGCCGCGGGCCCGGTGGGATGTTGATCTCTCCGGTGTCGAGCTTGCGATTGCGCTCGGCCTCGGTCGCGAGTTCCTCATAGCGGGCGAGGCGGGCCTTGTTCTTCGCCTGGCGGGCCTTCGGGGAGCTGCGCACCCAGTCGAGCTCCCGCTCGAGGATCTTGGCGCGCTTGGCGTCCTTCTGGCCCTCGATCTTGAGCCGCTCGCGCTTCGTGTCGAGGTAGGTGGAGTAGTTGCCCTCGTAGGGGTGCAGGCGTCCACGGTCGACCTCGCAGATCCACTCGGCCACATTGTCGAGGAAGTACCGGTCGTGGGTGACGGCCAGCACCGCCCCCGGGTAGCTCTTGAGGTGACCCTCGAGCCAGTTGACGCTCTCGGCGTCCAGATGGTTGGTGGGCTCGTCGAGCAGCAGGAGATCGGGCTGTTCGAGCAGCAGCTTGCACAGCGCGACGCGGCGCCGCTCGCCACCGGACAGGATGCTCACCGGGGTGTCGCCGGGCGGGCACTGCAGGGCGTCCATCGCCTGCTCGACCTGGGAGTCGATGTCCCAGGCCTGGTGGTGGTCGAGTTCGGCCTGCAGCGTGCCCATCTCGTTCATCAGCGCGTCGAAGTCGGCATCGGGATCGCTGAACGCGTTCGAGATCTCGTCGTAGCGGGTGAGCATGCCCTTGATGTGGGCGACGGCCTCCTCAACGTTCTCACGGACGGTCTTGTCCTCGTCGAGCGGCGGTTCCTGCAGCAGGATGCCGACGCTGGCACCCTTGGCGAGTTGGGCGTCGCCGTTGTTGGCGTTCTCCATGCCGGCCATCAGCTTGAGCAGGGTCGACTTGCCGGCGCCGTTCGGCCCGAGCACGCCGATCTTCGCGCCGGGCAGGAACGACAGGGAGATGTTCGCCAGCACCTGGCGGTCCGGGCCGTAGAACTTGTCGGCCCGGTACATCGT
>DAIESZ010000154.1 GCA_027346035.1 Propionibacteriaceae bacterium | reverse complement strand
AGATCAGGACATCACGCAGTGTGTAGGCGGCGCTTGAGCGCCAGGCCAATGGGTGAGCGACGGAGCAAAGTGATGTATCGCCGCGGCAGGGTAGGTGGGCCGCGTCCGCGACGAGGAGCTCACCCCGGCCCTGGCGTCGATGGTGTTCGTGTGCCGGGCCCCGCTCGACACGCCGTCCGGACGGTTCCTCGGCGGGGTGCACACCCAGCGCCTGCTCCGTGAACCGCCGTCGTTCATGGTGTCGCGACTCATCGACTCCGACCTGCAGGCGATGTCGCCCGAAAGCGGAATCGCGGAGGTCAGCCGCTACTTCGCCACCTACAACCTCGTCGTGGCCCCGGTGGTGAACTCCGACCAGCAACTGGTCGGGGCCGTCACCGTCGACGACCTGCTCGACCACATGCTGCCCGAGGACTGGCGCGGCACCCAGATGGACGGCGTCGAGCCCCGGGAGGTGGCGCGTGGCTGAGCGTCAGCAGTCGAGCGATCGGCTGGACACCCCGGGGGGCCGGTGGCAGAACGTCAAGCTGCCGCGGGTGACCCTGACCTCGGACTCGTTCGGCCAGCTCGCGGAATGGGTGGCCCGGGTCATGGGTACCGCGAAGTTCCTTCTGTACATGACGGTGTTCGTGATCGTGTTGATCACCCTCAACGTCGTCGGCCTGTACGGCGCGCGCTGGGACCCGTACCCGTTCATCCTGCTCAACCTCGCCTTTTCGACCCAGGCCTCGTACGCCGCGCCGCTGATCCTGCTGGCGCAGAACCGCCAGGACGCCCGGGACCGGATGACCCTGGACGAGGACCGCCGGGTCGCCTTACAGTCCCGGGCGGACATGGAGTTCCTCGCCCGGGAGATCGCCTCACTGCGGATGAACGTCGGCGAGCTCGCGACCCGCGACTACATCCGGGCAACTGTCCGCAACGAACTCAAGGATCTGCTCGCCGAACTGGCCCGGCTCGACGCCGCCGAGCACGAGCAGTCCGGACACGACGCCCCGACCACCGCCGAGGGCTGACTTGCGTGGGCTCGCGCCCCCGAGTAGACACGGAGACGTGAACGAACATCCCCTGGAACCGCAGGTGCGCAAGGCACTCGCCCACGTGATCGACCCCGAGATCCGCCGCCCGATCACCGAGCTCGGCATGGTCGACTCGATCTCGATCACCCGAGCCGGAGTGGCGAGCGTCACCATTCTGCTCACCGTCTCGAGTTGCCCCCTGCAATCCACCCTGCAGCGCGACGTCGAGAACGCCGTCGCCGCGGTCGACGGCATCACCGCGGTCATCGTGCATCTCGGTGCCATGGACGACGAGCAACGCTCCGCGCTGCGGCAGATGCTGCGGGGCGGCCGGGCCGAACGCGAGATTCCGTTCGCCCGCCACGACAACCTCACCCGGGTCATCGCCGTCGCCTCCGGGAAGGGCGGGGTCGGCAAATCGTCGGTGACGGTCAACCTCGCGATGGCGCTGCAGTCGCTCGGCAAAACCGTCGGGGTGCTGGACGCCGACATCTACGGCCACTCGATCCCCGACATGCTCGGCATCGGTGACACCCGTCCCACCGCGGTCGACGACATGATCATGCCGGTGCCGGCGATGGGTCTGAAGGTGATCAGCGTGGGGATGCTCAAGCCGAGCCGCGACCAGGTCGTGGCCTGGCGCGGGCCGATCCTCGACCGGGCCCTCACCCAGCTGCTCTCCGACGTGTACTGGGGCGACCTCGACTACCTGATCCTCGACCTGCCCCCCGGCACCGGCGACGTCGCGATCTCACTGGGCCAGAAGCTGCCCAACTCGCAGATCCTCGTGGTCACCACCCCGCAGGTGGCCGCGGCCGAGGTGGCCGAGCGGGCCGGCACGATGGCCGCGATCATGCAGCAGAAGGTGATCGGCGTCGTCGAGAACATGTCGTGGCTCGACACCGAGTGCCCCCACTGCGGCGAGTCGCACCGCGTCCCGCTCTTCGGCACCGGAGGCGGCCAGGCGGTCGCCGACACCCTCACCGAGCGGCTCGGATACGAGATCCCGCTGCTCGCCCAGGTGCCGATCCAGCAGGATCTGCGCGAGTCGGGCGACAGCGGAACCCCGCTGGTCACCTCCGACCCCGGGACGCCGGCGTCCGCGGCATTGCTGCAGCTCGCCCGCACCATCGCCGGTCAGAAGCGCAACCTCGAGGGCCTGCACCTCAGCGTCGCCACGGGCTGACCGCCGGGGGACACTCCCGGAAGGTGGTGGCCGCCGGCCCCCCGGAGGGCGAGCGGTCCGCTCCGCTCAGGTGGCTTCGACGTCGAAGGCGATGCGGTGCCGCGAGATATCGGAGGAGACACCGTTGAACTCGCCGGTGACCTCGTTCACGAGGTCACCGGCGTTCCTGGCCTCGATGGTGAGGTCGTCGCGGATGTCGGCGATGTCGGAGCGCATCGAGTCGAGCTCGTCCTGGATGTCGTTGAGCAGGTGCTTCTGCACGAACGTCTTCGGATGCAGGTCGCTCAACTCGAGATCGGCGTACTCAGGTCCGAGTTCGTTGCGCAACTGGGAGGTGGCGTCGTTGGCGATGTTGCGCAGGAAGAACAACAGCCGCGCGGCCTTGCGCGACAGTTCGGGGATCTTCTCGGGGGGCGTGAGCATGATGGCCAGCACAACGAGCCAGCCCAACTCCCAGCCACCGATCCCGAACACGGTAGAACCCTAGCCCACGACTCAACCGGCAACACCATCAGTGCCCGGCCAGCCGTTTCAGCCCCCGCGACACCCGCTGCATGAGCGACTCGTCCGGCACGGGTGCGTGCGGCAGTTCGCTTTCGGCGGTGGTCGCGAGCAGCAGGGAGCTCGCGCTCACCGCGTACACGATGTCGCCGTTCTGCCAGGCGAGCGAGGCCACCGTCGGGTCCAGCCCGGCGGGGCCCGCGTCGTCGAGCACCCCCCACTGTTCGACGACCGCCACGACGGACCCGTCCGACGCGTACAGCAGCAGGACTGCGTCGGCGCTCACCGTGAGGTCGACCAGCGGCAGCCCGGCGAGTTCCGGCGGACACCCGAACTGGCTGGGACAGTCGAACGGATCGGCCGTGGCCGATACCGGCACGACCGCGGCCCGCTGCACGGCCATCCCCCGCGCCGATGTGACACGGGGAAGGTCCGGCGCCAGCGTCCACCCGACCACGACGAGGAGCACGACGACGCTGGTCAGGGTCCCGATGGTCGCGGCGGTGATGCGTCGCCTCCGGCGGCGACGGCTGGGCAGCCTGTCGACCGCGGACGCCGACATCCACACGGTCTTCGGCAGGTCACCGCCGATCGACACGAGCCGGTCGGCCAGGGCCGGAGGTGGGCTGACCAGGCCGTCGGTGCGCATGTGCTCACGCAGTCGTCGTTCGAGCTCCACCTCTGCGCGGCACCGCGGACACACCGACAGATGTGCCGCCATCGCCGCGCCGAGTTCCGGGGAGATCGTCGCATCGACGTAGTCGCTGACGTGCGCGCGCCAGACGTCGCAACCGCGCCCATCGGGCGGCCGCGGGCGGTCACGGCGTCGCCACACCCCGGGCCTCAGCTTGCGTCGTAGTCTGCGGGCACTCCCAGATAACGTTCGTGGTCGGCCCGTGGTTCCCGGTGAGCGAGCGCCGCGCGCATCGCCGCGCGCCCGCGATGGATCCGGCTGCGCACCGTGCCGCTCTTGACGTCGAGCACCCGGGCGACCTCGTCGTAGCTGAGGCCCTCGACGTCGCACAGGACGATGGCCGCGCGCTGCTCGGGCGACAGTGCCGCCAGGGCGCCGGCGACGTCGGGGGCGAGCCCGGCGTCGTCGACCAGCGTGTCGGGCCGCCCGACCGAACCCGGCTGGCGGCTGCCGGTGTCGGCGACGGGATCGATCCGCACCCGGGCGCGGCGACGGGCCTGGTCGAGGAACTGGTTCGTGGTGATGCGGTGCAACCAGCCCTCGAGGGTGCCGGGGGTGAAGGTGTGCAGGCTGCGGAACACCTTGAGGAACACGTCCTGGGTGAGATCCTCGGCGTCATGCTGATTGCCGGTGAGACGGTAGGCGAGGCGGTAGACCATGGCCGAATGCTGCCGGACGAGCTCTTCCCACGTGGGCGGGGTCCAGTCGGCGGGGGCCGGCCGGACGACGGGGGGTCTGGCGGTCTTCAGGGCTGATCGTGTGATCATCATGCTCCTCGGGCCGAACGTTTCGGCCGTCACCGCAGCAGTCTCTCCAGCCAACCTGTGCGGGTGCTGTGAAAGCATCCAGAGCCCCGCAACATCGGGGGCGGCTCAGGGTGAGCTCACTCCCAGGTGCCGGGCCCCGTGGGCCCCGCATCACAGGTCAGCGGCGTCGAGGATCGCCGCGAACCGGGCGGCCTCCTCGTCGGAGGCCGGGAGCAGGGGTCCGCGGACCCCTCCGACGGGGAACCCGAGGTGGGCCAGCCCGGCCTTGACCAACATGACGCCCTGGGTCGCGAACACGCCGGTCATCACCGGCAGGAGGGCCTGGTGCAGCGCCAGCGCCTCGTCGAGGCGCCCCGCGCCGAACGCGTCGATCATCTCGCGCATGCGCCGGCCGGTGAAATGGGTGGCCGTGCCCACGACACCCACCCCGCCCACCGACAGCAGGGGCAGCGTGATCGCGTCGTCACCCGCGTAATAGGAGAGATTGGTCTCGGCGATCACCCGCGACGAGGCGACGACCTGGCCCTTGGCGTCCTTGACCGCGACGATGAACGGGTGATCGGCGATCGCGAGGAACGTGGCGCTGTCGACCGGGACCCCTGACCGGTGCGGGATGTCGTAGATCATGATCGGCGCCTCGGCCGCATCGGCGACGGCGCGGAAGTGGGCGATGAGGGCGTCCTGCGGGGGGCGCGAGTAATAGGGGGTCACGACGAGCAGCCCATCGGCCCCGGCCTCGGTCGCCTGGCGGGAGAGTTCGATCGTGTGCGCCGTGCTGAACGTGCCGACGCCCGCGATGACCTGCGCCCGGTCACCGACCTCGTCGGCGACCGTCTCGATGAGCCGGCGCTTCTCGTCGTCGCTGGTGGTCGGCGACTCACCCGTGGTGCCATTGATGACCAGGGAGTCGTTGCGCTGCTCGTCGACGAGCCTGCGGGCGAGTTTGCGGGCCGTGTCGAGGTCGAGTGAGCCGTCGGCATGGAACGGGGTGACCATCGCCGTGATGAGTCGCCCGAACACCGGTTCGACGATGCCCGCGGTGGCGGTGACGGTCTCGAAGGGGGCCGACTCGGCCGGCATGTCGGGATCCATGGGGCCATCGTAGGCGAGTCGCGGGCGTGACGACGCGGGACACCGCCGCTGGTAGTCTGACGCCGTGACGGAGCGTCAGAGCGAGCAGGGCCGGCAGCGGCACGACGGCGTGAGCCCTGAATCGTGGGAACTCGCCGAGGATTTCATACAGGTCGGCGACGGGATCGCCCGGGCTCGCCAGGCCACGGTCGGCATGGGACTCGAGGCGCCGAGCACCGGAACCATCGGCACGCTTCGACTGGTCGCACAGTTGCTGCGGGCCCACGCCGTGGTCGAGATCGGCAGTGGAGCCGGTGCCACCGGGCTGGCCCTGTTCGAGGGCATGGACCCTGCGGGCGTGCTCACCAGCATCGACCCCGAACCCGACCGCCAGTCGGCCGCACGCCAGTCGTTCGTCGCCGCAGGGCTGAAGCCGCAGCGCTTCCGGCTGATCTCCGGCGCGCCGCTCGAGGTGCTGCCGAAGCTGCGCGACGGCGCCTACGACCTTGTCCTGATCAACGGAGACAAGCTCGAATACGTCGAATACATCGCTCAGGCGCTCCGACTGCTGCGTCACGGGGGCGTGGTCGTCATGAACGACGCCCTGTGGCACAACCTCGTGGCCGACCAGGACAACGACGACGACGAGACCCTCATCATCCGAGAGGCGCTGCAGTCTGTGCAGGAGACCGAGGAGTTCACCTCGGCCCTGCTCCCGGTGGGCAACGGCCTGTTGGTCGCCGTCAAGGCCTGAGAGCGCACCCCGCGCTCTCAGGCGAACCCACTGCTCTCAAGACCCGGCCCCCGGTGAGCGATCAGTCGCGAGGTGAGACCACGGTGTTCTTGGCGACGACGGTGATGCCGCCCTCGGACACGTGGAATCCGCGGGCCCGGTCGTGCTCGTGATCGACGCCGATCTGCACGCCGTCGGGAACGACGACGTTCCTGTCGAGAATCGCCCGGCGCACCACCGCGTTGCGGCCGACCCGGACCCCGCTCATGAGGATCGACGAGTCGACCGTCGACCACTTCTCGATCCGCACGCTGGGGCCGAACACGCTGTGGTCGACGTCACCGCCGGAGATGATGCAGCCGGCGTTGACGATTGAGTCCTCGGCGTTGCCGCGCATGGTGAACTTGGCACCCGGCAGCTGCGGCAGGCTGGTCCAGATCGGCCAGTCGGTGTTGTAGAGGTTGAACTCCGGTTCGACCGCGACGAGATCCATGTGGGCCTCGTGGTACGCGTCGATCGTGCCCACGTCACGCCAGTAGTTGGCGTCGTTGTCGGTGGCCCCCGGAACCACGTTGTCCCGGAAGTCGTAGACCTGGGCGTCTCCGGCTTCGACGAAGCTCGGAACGATGTCGCCGCCCATGTCGTGGCGGGCGGTGGGGTTGTGGGCGTCCTCCTCGAGCGCGGCGACGAACGCCTCCCGGGTGAACACGTAGTTGCCCATCGACGCGTAGGACTCGTCGGGCGAATCGGGAAGCCCGGGTGGGTCGGCAGGCTTTTCGAGGAAGCTGATGATCCGGTGGTCGACATCGGCGTCGATGATGCCGAACGCGGACGCCTGCGAGCGGGGCACCCGGATACCCGCGATCGTGGCGCCGAGACCGGAGTCGATGTGCGCCTGAAGCATCTGGCCGACGTCCATGCGGTAGATGTTGTCGGCGCCGAAGACGACGACGTAGTCGGGATCCTCGTCGTTGATGAGGTTCATCGACTGGTAGATCGCGTCGGCGCTGCCCTGGTACCACCGCGGACCGAGGCGCTGCTGGGCCGGCACCGGCGTGACGTAGTTGCCGAGCAGGGTCGACATCCGCCACGTCACCGAGATGTGTTTGTCGAGGGAATGCGACTTGTACTGGGTGAGCACCGCAATCTGGCGGAGGTCGGAGTTGACGAGGTTCGACAGGACGTAGTCGATGAGTCGATAGCTCCCGCCGAAGGGAACGGCCGGCTTCGCCCGGTCTGCGGTCAGCGGCATCAGCCGCTTACCTTCCCCGCCT
>DAIESZ010000142.1 GCA_027346035.1 Propionibacteriaceae bacterium | reverse complement strand
CCTCCTCGAGCACGAAGTCGTCGAGTCCCCAGTCGGGGGTGATGACCGGCGTCGCCTGCCCGGTGATCAGCAGCAGTATCGGGTGGGTCGGTGCGGCCCCCGCCAGCTGCTGGCAGGTCGCCCTGGCCCAGGCGGGCTCGGTGCGGGCGTCGACGACGATGATCTCGGCGTCGGGCGCGGCGTCCAGGGCCTCCTCGAGGCCGCGCACCGCGGCGATCTGGTGGGGCAGCAGGCTGAACGACGGGGGCGGCACCGGGGCAGCGACCGTGTCGGGACCGACGAGCAGGAGCTTGGCCATCAACCCTCCTGCTCGATCATCGACGAGGTTGCCTCACCGGCACAGAACTATAGTGGCGCCAATGCCGAGCATCCCGGCCGTGCCCGCGGGCTAGACTCGCCGCCGTGAGCGGCAGCCTGCCCGACGAGTGGTTCCGGGCGCGGGAGACACCGGCCGACGACCCGTCGGTCACCGCCCCCGCGCCCGCAGACGCCGCCGCGGGCGAGCCCCAGCAGGACCGGTCCGACCAGGTCGGAGCCGGCGAAGGGGAGGCGACCGCTTCCGATCCGCGCCGCGCGCCCGACCCCGAGACGATGGGCGACGCCGGGCATCCCCCCGGAATCTTCGGGTCCAACGCCGCCGGCACGACCTTCTCACTCGGCGAGGTGCGCGAGAACACGGTGGCAGCAACCGGCGCGAGCCGTGCTGCCCGGGTCCGCGGCACCATCCAGGTCACGCTGCTGCTCTCGCTGTCGCTTGCGGTCGGCCTGCTCGTTGGCGGCTGGGTCTCCGCCAGGGTCCGGTCGTCGGCCCAGGTGGTTGTGGCGACCGCGAGCGCCTCCCCGACCATGGAGCCGTCGCCCACGGCATCGCCGTCGGCGGTGGGGCCCTACATCGGCGCGATGACGTTGCTGCCGGTCACCAGCGTCGACGCGACGTGCACCCAGCCGCCGCTGCGCGAGGAGACGGGCTGGGTGTCGTACGCCGCCAAGAACCTCGTCGACTCCAACCCCGAGACCGCGTGGCGCTGCTACGGGGACGCCGTTGGCAAACGGTTCACATTCCACGTGGCAAAGGGCAGCACGGTCGTCGGATTCGGCGTCGTCAACGGGTACGCGAAGACCACTCCGGCCGGGGTCAACCTGTACGAGCGCTACCGTCGCGTGCTGGCGGTGCAGTGGAACCTGCCCGACGGCCGGTTCGCGGTGCAGACGCTCACCGACCATCAGGAGAGCGAACAGCGGATCACGATCCCGCCCACGCCTGTCGACGGCCGGATCACGATGACGATCATCGAGGTGTCCCCACCCGGTCGCGGACCGACCACTCTCACCAACGCGACGGTGTTGTCGACGGTCGACATCTTCACCGCCTCGCAGTGACAAGCGCCCGCCAGAGCCCGACGATTCACCGTGCATCGGCTGCGCGCCCTGGAGCGGGCTGCAGCGTCGGGTGGACCGCCCCAGGGTGGTCGTCACCAGGAGGCGACCTGGCCGACACGCGGGTGCGTGCACCGGTCCACGGCGATCCCGAAGAGACGCCAACAGCGCAGCCGCGGACGCATGGGCGAATCGGGCTGCCCGTCCTGCCGGTCGTCACCCGCTCGAACCACGCATGACAGGTCGTATGCGCCGCGCACCATGACGGACGCGGTGGTGGCGCCTGATCCGCCGCCCATCGCGCTGCACGGCAGTCTTGGCCCTTCGGCATCCTTCCGATGAGCGACGGCGCGCACTCCTACCATGAGTAGTAGGAAAGGGGTAGGCATGGACCGCTCACGAGCCGCCCGCCGCGCATGGCTCAGCCTGCTCGGCATCCCGATCGCCTACTTCGGGGCGTTCCTCATCGGCGAACCACTGGCCTCGTGGGCGGGGCTGGAGGAAGGGAGCCGGGCACCCGTCTGGCTCGCCGTGGCCATGATGGCGATGATCCTGGCGTTGTTCGGGGTGGCGGTGGGGGTGTCGCTCCGGTTGTGCACCCGGGCGAGGAGCCTCGGAGTGCCCCACGCGATGGTCCCCGCATGGATCGTGTCCGCGGCCGCCGTGCTCACGGTTCTGCAGGGCGCGGTGGGGTACCTGTTCTCGTGGGGGTGAGCGGCCCGCGGACGATCACAGTTCCATCGTGATGGTCACCGGACCATCGTTGACGAGCGCCACCTGCATGTCCGCCCCGAAGATGCCGGTTTGCACCTGTGCCCCCACCGCCCGCAGGCCCGACACGAACTCCCCGACCAGGGGTTCGCTCACCGGACCGGGGGCCGCGGCGCTCCACGACGGACGGCGTCCCTTGCGGGTGTCGGCGTAGAGCGTGAACTGGCTCACGACCAGGATCGGGGCGTCGAGGTCGCTGGCTGATCGCTCGCGCCCGGCGCCAGGGGCCTCGGGATCGTCGAGGATCCGCAGCTCCCACACCTTGCGGGCCAGCCGGCGCGCGACGTCGGGAGTGTCGTCGTGGGTGACGCCGACCAGCACGAGCAGCCCGGGGGCATCGAGCCGGGCCACCTCGCGGCCTTCGACCGTGACCGACGCCGAGGCGGCCCGCTGCACCACAACCCGCATGCGCCGATTCTGTCCCAGCGGTCGACCGGCGGTCCACCCGACGCGTCACCTCAGGCCGACGCCGCACGGTGGACAAGGCAGAATCGGCGCATGCGGCTCTTCCTCGACCTCGACCTGCGCGACCTGCAACAGGCGGACCTCGACCGTCTCGACTGGTCGGGGGGCCCGGCACACCAACGGACCCTCGACGACGTGCTCCGGGCCAGCTGGGAGGGTGTCGCCGAGGCGGTGGTCGCGGAGTTGCCCACCGGCGTGGTCGTCGCCATGGGTGCCCTCGACCTCACCAGGAGCGACCAGTGGGCCTGGATCTGGCTGCTGGCGGTGCGCCCCGAATGGCAGGGCCTCGGCATCGGCAGCGCGGTCATCGCCGAACTGGAATCGCGGGCGGCGGCCGCCGGGTTCGCGTCGGTGCGGCTCGGCGTCGAACACGACAACCCGCGGGCGGCCGCGCTCTACCGCCGCCTCGGCTACCGGCAGGTCGGAAGCACGGTCGAGAACTGGCCCGATGATGCCGGACGCGTCCACGTCACGGTCTCGACCGTGGCCGAGCACCGGCTCGCCTCCCTGGAATAGCGCCACGGACGCGGGGCGTTGGGGGATAGCGCGGCCCGACATTAGGCTGTCGGGGTGTCGACCTTCGCCGCCGTGGCCCTCGCCGTGGTGTGTTTCCTCATCGCCGCCGCGGCGCTGGGAGCACTCACCCGCGTGCTGCTCCGGTCGCGGCGCAGCAATGACGACCCCACCGGCGCCGATGACGAGCAGGCCGCGTAAGCCGCAGCCGGCGTCCACCCGACTCCCAGGAGCACTGATGACCTTCCAGATCCCCCCCGACCTCAACCCGCAGCTCATGGCCCTCGCCTGGATGATCGGGCGCTGGGAGGGCGACGGCCACGGCACGTGGCCGGGACGCGGCGACTTCGACTACGGCCAGCAGATCGACATCGACACCTTCGGTGGTCCGTACCTGCACTACATCTCGCAGACGTTCACCCGCGACGACGAGGGCAACCCGCTCGCGCCGTTGAGCATGGAGACCGGCTTCTGGCGCCCCCAGGGCGACGGCAGCGTCGAGCTCGTTCTCAGTTCCCCTGAGGGGTGGAGCGAGGTGTGGGTCGGCAAGATCACTGGCGCCCGGATCGAACTCGTGAGCGACGCCGTGATGCGCACCAGCACGGCTGAAGTGCCCTACACGGGGGGGCAGCGCCTCTACGGCAACGTCGAGAGCGACCTGCTGTGGACCTTCGACCGGGCCACCGACGACGTCGCCCTGCAGCCCTACATGTGGGCGCGCCTGCGCCGGGTGGCCCAGTGACCGGCGACCAGGACGGTCCCACCGGCGCGGTGCGGGTCGTCGACGGTGTCGATGCCGGACTGGTATGGCACACCGGCCACCCGCTGCACGAGCAGCGCGACCTCGCCGCCGGACGCGCGATGGTGCGCCTAGCGAACCGCGGCGTGCTGAGCGTCAGCGGGCCCGACCGGCTCACCTGGCTGCACTCGCTCACGTCCCAGCACCTCGAGACGCTCGCTCCCGGTGCCTCGACCACGGCCCTCGTGCTGACGCCCACCGGTCACATCGAGCACGTGCTGTACGGCGTCGACGACGGCGACACGCTCTGGGCGTTCACCGAGCCCGGCCGGGTGGAGGCGCTCGTCGCGTGGCTGGACCGGATGCGGTTCAGGCGCCAGGTCGAGGTGTGCAACCGCAGCGACGAGTTCACCGTGCTGTGGCTCGCCGCCTCCGCCGTCGGCCCGCGGCCCAGCGGCGCGGTGCTGCGGGCGAGCGACGTGCCCGCCGGAGACGCGCCGGCCGTCGAACTGCTGCTCCCTCGGGACGCCGCGGAACCGGATTTGCCCGCGGCCGGCGTGTGGGCGCTTGAGTCGCTGCGGATTGCCGCCGGAGTTCCCCGGATGTTCGTCGACACCGACGAGCGCACCATCCCCAACGAGATCGGGCTCGTGGGAACCCATCTCGACAAGGGGTGTTACCGCGGTCAGGAGACTGTGGCGCGCGTGCACACGCTCGGCCGCCCGCCGCGGCGTCTGGTCGCGCTGCATCTCGACGGCAGCGGGCACACGCTGCCGGCGTCCGGAGCGGCGATCACTCACGACGGCCGGCAGGTCGGCTTCCTCGGGTCGGCGGCCCTGCACCACGAGCTCGGACCGATCGGCCTCGGCCTGGTGAAGCGGTCCGTGCCGCTCGAGGCGACCCTCGACGTCGACGGCGTCGCGGCCAACCAGGAGATGCTCGTCGATCCCACCGTGGGCCTGCACGTGCGGCCCGCCCTGCGCGGCTGACCCCGCGAATCCACCTCGAAAGGACATGCCGTGAGCACACCGCTCGATGCCGACCCGATCCTTGTCGACGTTCAGCGGGGTGAACTCATCGAGACGGTCCATCGCGGGCGCCTGGCGGTCACCGCCCCCGACGGCTCGATGCTCGTCGCCCTCGGTGCCGTCGACGAGCCGATGTACCCCCGCTCGTCGGTCAAACCGCTCCAGGCGATCGCGATGCTCGAATCGGGGCTCGACACCGCGGACACCGAGCTGGCGCTCGCCGCGGCGTCCCACCGGGGGGAGGACTTCCACCTCGACGGCGTCCGGTCGATCCTCGCGGGGGCCGGTCTCGGTCCCGGCGATCTGCAGAACACTCCTGACCTGCCGCTCGCCGACGACGCGAGGGCCGCCTGGCTGCGGGCCGGACACGGAGCGGAGTCGCTCACCCAGAACTGTTCGGGCAAGCACGCCTCGATGTTGCGTACCTGCGTGCGGGCCGGCTGGCCGATCGACACCTACCTCGACCCGGACCATCCCCTCCAGCGGCGGATCCGGGCGACGATCGCCGAGTGGTGCGGCTCGGCCACGCACGTGACGATCGACGGTTGTGGCGCCCCGCTGTTCGCGGTGCCGCTGTCGGGTCTCGCCCGCGCGTTCGGCGCGATCGCGGCGTCCGCCGAGGGCCCGGCCCGGCGGATCGCCGACGCCTACCGCGCGCACCCCGCATACCCGTCGGGTACCGGAACCGCCGAGGAGGCCCTGCACCGGGCGGTGCCTGGCCTCATCTGCAAGGGCGGGGCCGAGGGATGCCTGGCGATCGGCCTCGCGGACGGCACCGGGATCGCGATCAAGAGCGACGACGGATCCCACCGCGGCCAGTTCGCGGTGGCTGTCGAGGTGCTCATCCGCCTGGGGGCCGCGACGCCGGAGGCGCTCGCCGGCGTCCCCCGCGATCAGGTCCTCGGCCACGGACTACCGGTCGGCGAGGTGCGGGCGGATCCCGCCACCCTCGACCGGGTGCTCGCGCCCCTGACGTCGGCCCGCTGACCGCGGGCCCTGCCATGGGCTGGGGACTGGCGGGCGCACTTCTGGCCGCTCTCGCCTACGGCACCGCCACGGTGCTGCAGGCCATCGGCGTCCGCAGGCTCGCCGGCCTGCCAGCGGGGTCCGGGTTTCGCGCCCGGGTTCGTGTGGGCTACCCGTTTCCCATCGGCCTGGCCCTCGACGGTGTGGGCTTCGCGAGCTCCCTCGCCGCCTTGAGAACCATGCCGCTGTTCCTGGTCGAGTCGGCGGTCGCCTCGGCGGTGGCGGTCACCGCGGTGCTCGCGGTGATCATCCTGCACGCGCGGCTCCTCGTCCGGGAGGTCGTCGCGCTCGCCGGTGTCGCGGTCGGTCTCGTGCTGCTCGCGGTGAGCGCGGTCGATGGGCCCGCCCGACCTGGATCCGACCGGATCGGCTGGTGGGTGCTCGCGGCGGTCGTCCCCCTGGGGGCGCTCGTCGTGATCGCGCGCGGGCGCCATGCGCGCGGAATGTCCGTCGTGCTCCTGGCCGCGGCCAGCGGACTCGGGTACGGCATGGTCGGTATCGCCGCCCGCGTCCTGGTGCTGCCGCACCCGTGGTGGCGGGCGCTCGCCGAACCGGCCCTGTGGGCTGCCGTTGGTCACGGCGTCATCGGGATCGTCGCCTATGCCTACGCGCTCGAACGGGGCCGCACCACCTCGGTGGCGGCCATCTCCGTGACCGTCGAGACGCTCGTTCCCACGGCGGTGGGCCTGCTGGCGCTCGGGGACGCCGTGAGACCGCACCTCGCGCCGGTCGCGGCGGCGGGGTTCGTCGTCACCCTGGGCGCCTGTCTCTTGCTCTCGCTACGGGCCGAGTTGCTGCCGGGCGCCCCGGAGTGACGAGTCGGACTACTGGTTCTTCGCGCGACTGCGCTGCTTGGCCCGGTCGTTCGCGCTGAGCGCGACCTTGCGGATCCGCACGGATCCCGGCGTCACCTCGATGCACTCGTCGACGGCGCAGAACTCGAGCGCCTGCTCCATGTTCATCACCTTCGCCGGGATCAGCCGCTCGAGCTCGTCGCCGGTCGAGGAGCGCACGTTGGTGAGCTTCTTCTCCTTGGCGGGGTTGACGTCCATGTCCTCCGGACGCGGGTTCTCGCCGACGACCATCCCCTCGTAGACCTCGGTGCCGGGTGAGACGAACATCGTGCCCCGCTCCTGCAGGTTGAACAACGCGTACGACGTCACCACGCCCTGACGATCGGCCACGAGCGACCCGGTGCCGCGGGTGCGCAACTCGCCGACCCACGGCTCGAACCCGTTGAACACGTGGTGCAGGATCCCGGTGCCGCGGGTCTCGGTGAGGAACTCGGTGCGGAAGCCGATGAGGCCCCGGGCCGGCACGTGGTATTCGAGCCGCACCCAGCCGGTGCCGTGGTTGACCATTTGCTCCATCCGGGCCTTACGCAGGCCCAGCAGCTGCGTGACCACGCCGAGGAAGTCCTCGGGCACGTCGATCGTGAGGTACTCGAAGGGCTCGTGCACCTTGCCGTCGACGACCCGGGTGACGACCTGCGGCTTGCCCACGGTGAGCTCGAAGCCCTCGCGGCGCATCATCTCGACGAGCACCGCGAGCTGCAGTTCACCTCGGCCCTGCACCTCCCAGGTATCGGGACGTTCGGTGGGGGTGACCCGGATCGACACGTTGCCGATGAGCTCCTGATCGAGGCGCGCCTTGACCAGGCGGGCGGTGAGGTTCTTGCCCGACCGCCCGGCCAGCGGGGAGGTGTTGATACCGATGGTCATCGAGATCGACGGCTCGTCGATGTGGATGGGGGGCAGCGGACGCGGGTCGTTGGGGTCGGCGATCGTGTCACCGATCATGATGTCGGGGATGCCGGCGATCGCGACGATGTCGCCCGGGCCTGCGCCGTCGGCAGGCTCCCGGTCGAGGGCGTTGGTCATCAGCAGTTCCGACAGCCGCACGTTGCTGATCGAGCCGTCGGCGCGACACCAGGCCACGGTCTGCCCGCGCTTGATCTCGCCCTGCATGATCCGGCAGAGCGCGAGGCGTCCGAGGTAGGGGGACGCGTCGAGGTTCGTCACGTGCGCCTGCAGCGGGGCGCCCTCCACGTAGGTGGGGGCGGGCACGTGGTCGACGATCGCCTGGAACAGCGGCTGCAGGTCGGGCGAGTCGGGCATGCCCGCGTCGGCCGGCTGGGTCAACGACGCCCGGCCCACGACGGCGCTGGCGTAGACGACCGGGAAGTCGAGCACGTGCGCCTGGTCGTCGTCGATGAGGTCCATGAACAGGTCGTAGGTCTCCTCGAGCACCTCGCCGATGCGAGCGTCGCTGCGGTCGACCTTGTTCACCACGAGGATGATCGGCAGGTTCTTCGCGAGCGCCTTGCGCAGCACGAACCGGGTCTGGGGCAGCGGCCCCTCGGACGCGTCGACGAGCAGCAGGACGCCGTCGACCATCTCCAGGCCCCGCTCGACCTCGCCGCCGAAGTCAGCGTGCCCCGGGGTGTCGATGATGTTGATCGTCACCTCGTGGCCGTCGTCCATCTTGTGGTGGACGGCGGTGTTCTTCGCGAGGATCGTGATCCCCTTCTCGCGTTCGAGGTCCATCGAGTCCATGACGCGGGTGTTGACCTCGGAGCCCTCACGGAATGCTCCCGACTGCCACAGCATGGCGTCGACGAGGGTGGTCTTGCCGTGGTCGACGTGGGCGACGATTGCGACATTGCGCAGGTCATTGCGTGTGGGCATGCGGCGGTGGTTCCGTTCGGTGGAGGGGATGCGAGCATCGGCGGAGCTGCCGGCCCGCACAAGTCTAGCCCGGTGGGCCCCCCGGCCCCGCCGCGTGCGGACGGGCCAGGGGTCGCGATCGCGACGCGGCGGCGTCCGGGCGGCCGGCGAAAACCTCGGGGCGGAGTCTGGGCTGCTGGCGATCTCTGCTCCGGCTGGCGAAAACGACGCCGGATCGGCAGCGTTCGCCAGCAGAAGCGTCGAGATCGCCAGCCCCGCGACCGCCGGGGCCCGTGTCGAGGACGAGGTTGAGCGGGGTGAGGCTCGCCCGTGGCCCGTGGCCCGTGGCCCGTGGCCCGTGGCCCACGGCCCGCGACCTCGGCCCACGCCCCGCGACCTCGACCCGCGGCGTCCGCCCGGTGGTGCCG
>DAIESZ010000141.1 GCA_027346035.1 Propionibacteriaceae bacterium | reverse complement strand
AGTACCGCTACGACTTCGGCGACACCACGAAGCTGACGCCGCTGATCAAGATGTTCACCCTGGGGCACAGTTTCGTGCCGCCGGGCATCCACGCCGGTGGGCTGCGCTACCACGGCATGGCCCCGATGGTCTCGCACGCGGTGAACCTCGGGCTGATGGACGCGGTCGCGCTCAGCCAGGAGGAGGCCCTCGGCTCGGGCGTCGTGTTCGCCCGCAGCGAGGGGATCATCCCCGCCCCCGAGTCGACGCACGCTGTCGCCGCGGCCATCGCCTACGCCACGACTGAGGCGAAGCCGGGAGAGGTGATCGTCATCGGGCTGTCGGGCAACGGCGTCCTCGACCTGCCCTCCTACGCCGGCCTGGTCTGAGCCGGACGCCAGCGAACCGGTGGTTGGCCGGGCCGGGCGGCGCCGCCCGGTCGTGGTCCGGTCGTCGTCGCATCCGCCCGGTGCGGATTGTGCGACTGGCGTTCTCGACGCGCCCGCACCGCGATCCGGCCAGCGTGCTCCCAGCGTCCGGACACCCGTAGTCGCGGCAGGCCTGCAAAGGGGACGGCGTCCTCAGGCACACTGGGAGCCATGACCGACCACCACACCAGGGCCGTCTACGTCATCGTCCGCGGGATCGTGCAGGGCGTCGGGTTCCGGTACTACACGGTCAGCCAGGCGGGTGCCCGCGGCATCGTCGGCTGGGTGCGCAACCGCCCCGACGGCGCGGTCGAGGCGCTGGTCGAGGGCACGCCGGACGCCGTCGACGGCATGCTCGAGTGGCTGTCGCGCGGGCCCGCGTCCGCGGTGGTGCGCGACGTGTACACCCAGGAGCGCCCGCCCGAAGGCCACCGGTCGTTCGAGATCAGGTACTGATCCGCGACGACCGTCGCGTCGATCCGCTCAGGAGGGGCGCACGGCCAAGGGCCGGTCGGGCAGCCCGAGAAAGCGCAGCACGTCGGCGGCATCGGCCTCGAGGTCGCTCAGGACGCCGGCGGTCAGCGGTTGCAGCGGAGCGAGGGTCAGCCGCCCGCCGGTGAGGTTCCAGGTGCCGGCGACGCGACCGTCGACGAGCGCGGTGGCGCGGAAGAGCCCGTTCGTCGTCACGATGCCGGTGTGTCTCCCGGTCACGAAGCTCCGGTCGGCCCACCCGTGCAGCACCGGGTCGAACATGCCCAGCAGTCGCGGTGCCGGCAGGTCGGCCCCAGACTCGTCGCCGGCCAGTACGACCTGCCCGTCACCAGCGGCCCGGGTTTCGTCGCAGATCAGGGTGAAGCCGCGTCGCGCGTCGGTGAGCGTGATGCCCGCATACGCGGCCAGATCGCTCGGCGCCGCCGGTCCGTGCCCGGCGAGGTAGCGCCGGGCCAACCGGGCCAGACACGTGTCGCGATCGGGTGGTCGCACCGCGCCCAGCCAGCGGTGCGCGTCGACGAAGCAGTGCTCGCCCCCGCGCACGGGGCCGCGAACAACGTGCGCGCGCAGCGACGCGGCGACCAGGAGGTGGATCAGCGCCTGCCCGGACGTCGGTACGCCGGCGGCGTCGAGAGCCTTCCGCAGTTCGTCGCGGCTGCGGGGTCCGTCGGCGAGAGTGTCGACGATCACCGCCACGCCGCGGGCGGCCATCGCCGGGTCGACCCCGAGTTGGGCCAGCCGGCGGGTGTTGCCTACGGCGATCCGCGGTGCGGTCAGTGCGTGCAGCCACGGGTAGTCCACGGCCCGCACCAGATGCAGGGTGCCCCGGCACAGCCACGACACGACGAGCGAGCGGTCGTTGAGGGCCGCGTCGACGTCGCCGGCGGTGCATTCGCGGCTGCGGGACCGCACGGCGAGGCGGAAGGCGCGGGCGTCCTGCGCCTGAACCGCCATCAGCCGCTCAACGATCTCCTCGACGCCGGCCACCGGCCGGCTGAGCAGTTGCGCGCGCAACCGCGCCGCGAGGATGTCGGCCGAGGTGTCCATCGGGTCCATCCTCGCGTCAGGCTGCGCAACTCAGACCGACTTGAGGGCCTGCCACTGCGACCACGAGGCATTCCACACGCCGATGCCGTTGCTGAGAGTCATCTGACGGTTCGAGCCCGTGTAGACGACGACGTCGCCGGCATGGGAGAAGTCGAACAGCCACTTGGCGTTGGCGGTCGACATGCCGGTGCAGCCGTGACTGACGTTCGCCACGCCCTGCGAGGCCACCGACCAGGGTGCCGCGTGCAGGAACTCGCCCGACCAGGTGAGTCGCATGGCGTACTGGACGTCGAGGTGATAGGCGTCGGGGCTGTCCTTGGGGATGTCGACGGTGGTCGAGTCCATGACGATGTGCGAGTAGCGCTGCATGATCACCTTGATGCCCGATCGGGTCGTGTAGTCGGGCTCCTTGCCGGCGGTGACCGGGATCGTCCTGACCGTCCTGCCGTTCTCGGTGACCGTCATCTGGTGGGTCGCGATGTTCACGTAGCTGATCCGGGCGGCGCCGATCGAGAAGCTGCCGCGGGCGTCCTTGGCGATCCACGCGTTCTTTCCGGTCTGGACGCCGGCGAGGTCGGCGGTGATCGTCACCGTGGTACCGGTCTTCCAGTACGCCTTCGGACGCCACATCAGCTGACGGTTGTCGATCCAGCCCCAGGAGCCCTCCTGCTTCGGGGAACTGGTCACCGTCACGTGCTTGACGACCTCTGCCCGCAGCGCAGGGGTCTCGACGGGGTGCACGAACTGGATGATCGCCGGCATCCCGACGCCCAGGGTGAACCCGGTGTACAGGAGGTCGTAGTCGGCGATGGTCGTCTTGAGCGTCGAGAACGCCTGCGTCCGGGTGCGGGTGGTGTTGTCGGACGCCGTGAGCGTGACGGTCGCGACGTACTTCGTCTGCGGGAGCAGGTTGCGGGCGGGCTTCCAGGTGGTACCGGTGAGCGTGCCCGGCACCGCGGTGCCCTTGGCGGTGGCCACGGCGACGTTGGCGATCGCGCCGTGGGCGACCGCGAAGTTGAGTGTGTCGGTGGGGAGCAGCGCGGTGAGGACGTGCTGCGAGGTCATCGTCATCGCCGGCTCGACCACGGGGGTGGCCGAGGGACTCGGGGTGGCGGATGCGGTGCCCGTGGTCGTGCCCGTGGAGGCCGCGGTGCTGCCCGCGGTGGGATCGACGGTCGAACAGCCGGTGAGCAGGATCCCGGCCAGCACGCCGGCCGCCGCGATCAGGGCGGCGGTGCGTCGGCGCAATGACGTCATGGGTCCTCCGAAGCGTGTCTCGACGGGGCGCATGCCCGTGCCGCGGATGCGAGGTGACCAAGCTGTCGCGGCGGATCTCTGGGTGGGGGGAGAAGCACCTGACCGTGTGCCCGTCTGCCCGGTGGGGGCCGGGAGGCGTCGCGGGGACCGCGGGCATCGATGCGGACGGCCGACGGGGCAGGTGTTCACCTGTGCTCTCGATGGTAACCCGCGGGTGCGACACCGGCCGCATCACCCGGTGGTTCGTGACCTGGGCGTGTCTCAGGGGCCCGCGGGTGCGGGCCCTGGAATCCTCCCGCGCGGCCGCGTCCACGGACGCCGGGCCTGTCGGGCGCGGTCGGGACTCCATAGCATGGAAGCAGAGTCCGGGTAGTGACGGTTCGAGCCTCTTGAGCCCTTCCGGACATTGGAAGGACGACCGTATGAACAGGAACCGCAGCACCGAATCCGTGGTCACTGACGTGTTGGGCAAGGTCAAGCACGTGGCCGACCAGGCTCAGGCGCACGCCGCCGAGGCGCGGCAAAAGGCCGACGAGGGCGTCGCCAGGCTCGGTGAACTCACGCACCGCAAGCGCGACGTCATCGACGCCCGCATCGACAGGGCCGAGCACGTCGTGGTCGAGAAGATCGGCGCGAAGCACGGCGACAAGGTCGCCTCGGTGCGTCGTGCCGTCGAGTGGGGGCTCGACCGGATCGCCGACCAGCGTCCGCCCGCGCATGGCGTCGACGACCCCGCCGGCGGCGACAGCTCCCCGCAGTACTGAGCCGGCCGGGGCCGGTC
>DAIESZ010000137.1 GCA_027346035.1 Propionibacteriaceae bacterium | reverse complement strand
GGCGACGGCCTGCTGTTCGCCCAGGACAACGATCCCGTGTACCACGACGGTCGACTCCGCCAGGCGTACAACGTGCGCCCCTACACGTTCTACGACGGCTCGTACAACGCCTGGGGCCTGGTGACGGGAGACGGGACGGCGAACATCGGCTGGCAGTTCGGGTTCCTGGGAACCGCCGTGGGCGACATGGCCTGGCCCGGCATGGCGCTGCTGCAGCTTCACCACACCACCCGTGACGACCGCTACCTGGCCGGGGCGCGTCGCATCGGCGACTGGATCGTCGACGTCGCCACCAACCCGCGGAGCCTGGGGGGATTCCTGTTCGGAGTGAACGGTGCCAACGCCGTGGTCCCCAACGTGTCCACCGAACACAACGTGGACTGCATCGCCTTGTTCCGGATGCTGGAGCACGCCGATCCCGACGCCCGCTGGACCGCGGCGCGCGAACGGGCCCAGCGTCTCGTCGACCAGATGTGGCAACCCGACGGCGGCTACTTCTACACGGGCTCGAACGACGGCGACACGATCAACCGCTATCCGTTGCCGCTCGATCCTCAGACATGGGGCTGGTTGTCGATGCGCAACGAGGACTACGCGGGCACACTCGACTGGGCCCGATCCGAACTCGCCGTCACCGACACTCCGGACGCGCCGAACTCGCAACTCCCGACCGGCGTCACGATCTCGGGTGTCACCTTCAGCTCCGCCAGCAAGACCTCCACGGCGAGCTACAACGGCATCCCCGTCGATCAGCACGGCGTCTGGCTGGAGGGCACGTCGCAGCTGGCCTGCGCCCTCAACGACCGGTTCGATCCGCAGGATCGGGCCCGGGCGGTCCAGCTGGTGCAGCAGGTCGAGATCGCCCGCACCAGCCTCGGGATGAACCAGCATGTCGGTGGCGTTCCGGTGCACGGCGGAGTGGTCGCCGCGTCCAGCCTTCTCGACACCGGATTCGGATTCGGCTACTTCCAGGTCCAGCACGTCGGCGCCTCGGGGTGGGCCATCCTCGCGGCGAACCGGACGAACCCCATGCACCTCGGTCGGCTCTAGGAGGCCGGGCGCGAGAGCCCGGCATGGCCTCCGCGACGTCCGGGCGCGGAGCGCTGCGTCAGGGGCGGGGACGACCAACCCGGTGACCGCCTCGATCCGCACGTTCCCCGCGCCCAGCGCGGGGAACCTCGGGTCCGGCCCTCTTCGGTCCGTGTCAGGATTGGCCCATGGGGTTTCGTGACTTCCTGAGTTCGAAGGTGATGCCGACCGGGGGCATCACCGTGTCGGAGGCGCTGCGACTGCTGGCCTCCGGAGGAACCCTCGTCGACGTGCGCACGAGAGCAGAGTACGAGGCGGGGCACGCCCCGGGCTCGCGACTCGTCGACGCCAGGGAGCTCGGCCGGGACGCCTTCGGCGCCGTCCACGGGGACAACCCCCTCGCCGAGCCCGACGGCGCGTTCGTGTTGATCTGTGACACGGGGCTGCGCTCGGGATTGCTGGTGCGGGCGGTCCGCGAGCAGGGCTACCGGGCCGAGTTCGTCACGGGTGGCCTGGCTGCCTGGCGGGCCGAGGGGCAGGTCCTGATCCCCGGCCCTCCGCGGACGCCGCACTGACGTCGTCGGGCCCGGACGATCCCCGTTCGCGTTCCACCCGCCGGGCGGGTAGCATTACCGATCGGCCGTTGCCGGGTGCATCCGCGCCGGAACTGGCCGATGTCCGGCTCCCCGGACGCCCCGCATCGCCCTCCTGCCACGGGAAAGTCCCGTGGCCGTCGAGACCGTAGGAGGTGGAATTCGCGCATGCGTAAGTACGAAGTCATGGTCATCGTCGATCCCGAGGTTGACGACCGCCAAGTTTCTCCGCTCATCGACAAGCACCTGCAGACCGTCACCAATGGTGGCGGAACCGTCGACAACATCGACGTGTGGGGCCGTCGTCGTCTCGCCTACGACATCAACAAGAAGTCCGAAGGCAGCTACGTCGTCGTCAACCTCACCGCAGAACCCGCCGTGGTCAAGGAACTCGACCGTCTCATGACGATCGACGAATCGATCATGCGCACCAAGGTTCTGCGCCCCGACGCCCACTGAGCCCGAGAACCCGTCCACAGCCCGGCTGATCCGGGCGAGTTATCCACACCGGGTTCGCGACGCCACCGGATTGTCCGAGCCCTTCGAGACAATCAGGGACGTCACCCAACACGTTCCGATCATCGGAGTTCCACATGGCAGGCGAAACGCCCATCACGCTCATCGGCAATCTCACCGCCGATCCCGACCTGCGCTTCACCCCGTCAGGGGCGGCCGTGGCCAGCTTCACCGTGGCCTCGACCCCGCGCACGTTCGACCGTCAGTCGAACGAGTGGAAGGACGGCGAAGCCATGTTCCTCAACTGCTCCGTGTGGAGGCAGGCGGCCGAGAACGTCGCCGAGTCGCTCACCAAGGGCATGCGAGTGATCGTCACCGGCCGGCTCCGGTCGCGCAGCTACGAAACCCGTGAGGGTGAGAAGCGCACGGTCTTCGAGGTCGAGGTCGACGAGGTCGGCCCGTCGCTGCGGTTCGCCACGGCCAAGGTCAGTCGCGGATCGTCGTCCTCCTCGTCGGGGGGCAGTGGCGGTGGCGGTGGTGGTGGCGGCTGGTCGCAGGGTGGCCCCCAGGGCGCAGCTCAAGGCGGTTGGTCACAACCTGCACAAGGCGGATCCGGCGACAACCGGTCCGGAGGCACCGATCCCTGGGCGCAGGCCCAGTCGGACGAGCCCCCGTTCTGAGCCGACCGTCCCTCAACCCATGCACACCCGGGCCGGTCATCTCCGGCACGGGCCAGGCACATTCCGGCGTCCAGCGCCGGGCTTTTCACGGGGCTGAGCCCCGCAAGACAAGGAGAGCACCACAATGGCCGGTCCACAGCGCAAGCCTGTGAACAAGAAGAAGATCGCACCCACCAAGACGGTGAGGATCGACAAGGTCGACTACAAGGACGCCGCGACCCTGCGGAAGTTCATTTCCGAGCGCGGAAAGATCCGTGCCCGTCGTGTGACCGGACTGTCGGTTCAGGACCAGCGCAAGGTCGCCATCGCCATCAAGAACGCGCGTGAGGTCGCCTTGCTGCCCTACGCCACGACCGCTCGCTGAGAAGGGGACGCACCGATGAAGCTCATTCTCACCGCTGCCGTTGACAACCTGGGACTGGCCGGCGACATCGTCGACGTCAAGCCAGGCTACGGCCGCAACTACCTGTTGCCCCGCAGCTACGCGATCGCCTGGACCAAGGGCGCCGAGAAGCAGATCGAGGGCATCAAGCGTGCCCGCGATGCCCGCGAGATCCGCGGCATCGAGCATGCCCAGCAGGTCCGGGTCCAGCTCGAAGGCATCTCCGTCACGCTGAGCGCCCGCGCCGGCGACAGCGGCAAGCTGTTCGGCGCGGTCACCGCGGCCGATGTCGCTCAGGCCGTCAAGAAGGCGGGCGGACCGACGATCGACAAGCGTGCGGTCGTCATCATCAAACCGATCAAGACGCTCGGCTCCCACACCGTGGGTGTGAAGCTGCACGAGGCGGTCACGGCGCACATCCCGGTCGAGGTCTCCGCGGCCGACTGACAGAACTGGCCAGACTCACCGCTGATCACGACGCTCGCAGCACGCGGGCGGGCTGATCAGGATCTGGCTGTGCGAGAGGGGCCCGGGTTTCCCGGGTCCCTCTCGTCGTTTCTGCCCGGACCGGCCGGGCGGCTCCTAGTGTGGAACGCGCCGGTTCGGCGCCCGTCGGTCGCGCAGCGGTGCGCGGATGGCTGCCCCACCGCCTGCGTCAGATACCTCACCCGGTATTTTTGACGCCTGCACAACTCGAGGAGCAGCTATGAAACTGGTGGTTGTCGGCGGCGTCGCCGCGGGAGCGTCGGTGGCGGCTCGAGCCCGTCGGCTCGATGAGGATGCCGAGATCGTGGTGCTCGAGAGGTCGCACCACGTCTCGTTCGCGAACTGTGGCCTGCCCTATCACATCGGGGAGGTCATCGCGACGCGTGATCGCCTGATCCTGCAAACGCCCGAGACGCTGCACGAACGGTTGAACATCGACGTGCGGGTCGGGTCCGAGGTCACGAGCATTGATCGGGACGCCAGAACGGTTCGGGTGGTCGAACTCGACACCGGTCGCGAATACACCGAGAGCTACGACAAGCTCGCGCTCTGCATGGGTGCCCGGGCGGTTCGGCCCCCGATGGCCGGCATCGGTCTGCCAGGGGTGCACGTGCTACGGCGGATCGGCGACATGGACCAGATCAAGGAGATCGTCGACGCCGCGGTCGCGAAGGCCAAGATCGAGGTGCAGGCCGGCCGCCGGAACCGCAAGGATCCCACCCTGCGCACCGTCGTCGTCGGCGCCGGCTACATCGGCTTGGAGATGGCCGAGAACCTGCGCGACCGGGGCGCCTCGGTCGACGTCGTCGAAATGGCCGACCAGATCCTGCCGCCCCTCGACAAGGAGATGTCGATCTCGGTCGAACGCCACCTGAGGGCTCACGGCATCAAGGTGCACCTGGGAGCGGCGGTCGCCGCGTTCAGCCCCCGTAAGGAGGGTGGGCTCAACGTCGAGCTCAAGAACAACGTCGTGCTGCCCGCCGACCTCGTGATCCTCTCCGCCGGCGTCCGCCCTCGCACCGACATTGCGGTCGCCGCCGGCATCGAGCTCGGCCCCCGCGGGGGCATCAAGGTCGACACGCACCAGCGCACCAACGATCCCGCCGTGTGGGCCGCGGGCGACGTGGTCGAGACGCCCCACACCGTCCTGCCCGGGTCGCACCTCGTGCCGCTGGCCGGGCCGGCCAACCGCGAGGCGCGGGTGGCGGGCGAGAACATCTGCGGTCGCGACACCACCTACGACTCCACCCAGGGCACCTCGGTCGTCAAGGTCTTCGACATGGTGGCGGGCGGCACCGGGGCGTCCGTGCGGCAACTGCAGGCCGCGGGCCTGCCGTACCGTGCCATGCACGTGCATCCGACCGGACACGCGGGCTACTATCCCGGCACGTCGATGCTGCACCTCAAGGTGTTGTTCGACCCAGAGAGCGGACGCCTGCTCGGCGGCCAGTGCGCCGGATTCGACGGGGTCGACAAACGACTCGACGTCCTCGCCGCCGTGATCCGGATGGGCGGCACCGTCTTCGACCTCGAAAAGATGGAACTCGCCTACGCCCCGCCGTTCGGCTCGGCCAAGGATCCGATCAACATGGCCGGTTTCGTCGCGGCCAACACGATTCTCGGGGATGTGAAGCTGTGGTACGCCGAGGATTACCCCGCGGTCACCGAGGGCGCCCGGATCATCGACGTCCGCGAACCCGAAGAATTCGATATCTGGCATATCCCGGGTGCCGAAAATGTTCCGGTGGGCACGATCCGCCAGGCGATCGAGGATTTTGATCGTTCCACGCCGGTCCGGCTCTATTGCGCCGTGGGATTCCGGAGTTACCTTGCCTATCGGGTGCTCGCCCAGAAGGGCTTCGACGACGTCTCGTTGTTGTCGGGCGGTTCGACGACGTTCCGCTTCTGGCACGACGTCGAACCCGAGAAGACGGATGCGCCGGCGCCGATCACGCCGTACGCAGAGCGGGACTCGCTGCCCTCCTTGGCCTCGGGAATCACGATCGACCTCGACGTCACCGGCCTGGCCTGCCCGGGCCCGATCATGAAGCTCACCGAGCGGATGAAGGACCTCCACGCGGGAGACGAAATCACCGCCCACGTCTCCGACGCCGGGTTCGCCACTGACGCTCCCGCGTGGGCACGTCGCAACGGCCACTCGCTCGTCGACATCGAACCTGAGGGCCCCGGTTTCAAGGCGACGTTCCGTAAGGGTGGAGCGGCGGTGGCCCCTGCCGCCCAGGCTCAGCCGCCCGCACGAGCCCGCAATTCGTTCGTCGTGTTCTCCGGCGACCTCGACAAGCTGGTGGCGGCGTTCATCATCGCCAACGGCGCCCTGGCCATGGGCAACGACGTCCCGATGTTCTTCACCTTCTGGGGGCTGAACGCCCTGCGTGACCCGGACGCCCCGAAGCGGGACATGAAGGCCATGGAGAAGATGATGGCCAAGATGATGCCCTCCGGCCCCGACGCGCTGCCGCTCTCGCAGATGAACATGGGCGGCGCGGGTGCCGCGCTGATCAAGAACACGATGAGGCAGCACAATGTCGCGACGCTCCCCGAGATGATCGACGCCGCCATCCACGGCGGGGCCAGGATCATCGCCTGCACGATGACGATGGACCTGCTCGGCATCGAGAAGTCCGATCTCATCGACGGGATCGATTTCGGTGGCGTCGCAACCTTCCTCGACGACGCGGCCGATTCCCAGACCACACTGTTCATCTGAACCCGAGCGGGACGGGTTGCCGGGATCGCTGGATTCCGAAAGGCCGTCCCGTCCGTGGACCGGCATCCGTGTCGGACCGGCATGTCGCTGCCGTGGAAATTGACACGGTCCGGGAGCAGTTACGCAGGCCGAACTGGGGGATATTCAAGAATTTCCTGAATATGCACCAATTCGGCGGAGTGAATGACCCTTGGTCGTGCACACGAGGCGGTATGGCTGAGCGTGATGGTCGTGCGCGGGTGTTATCCGCCCTGCGTACGCGGGGGATTCCCCTGGATGTGCGCGAGGTGGCTCAGCTCGTCGGTCTGCATGTCAACACCGTGAGATTCCACCTCGAGGGTCTGGTCGAAGAGGGTGAGGCCGAGCGATCCTCGGTCCACACCGGTGGTCGCGGCCGTCCCCGTACCGTCTATGAGGCCGGCCCCGATCCCGCGGTGACCGGCCGTGCCCACCGACTGCTCGCCGAGATCCTCACCGCGGCCACCGCCGATGCCGTCGCTCCACGGCTCGCGGGTGAGATCACCGGACGCCGGCTGGTCTCGGCGAAGAGGTTCGATGAGTCGCGACAGGCCGTCGAGGCGGTCGCCGGCGAACTCGACGAGATGGGTTTCGTCACCGAGGTGGTTCCCGGTGACCAGCATGACCAGTTGTTGATCCACGGATGCCCGTTCGCCGATCTGGCCCGTCGCAGTCCGGGGGTCGTCTGCGGCGTTCACCTCGGAGTGCTCAACGGCATGCTCGGCGCTGCCGGAACCGAGGTTCAGGTGGTGACGCTCGATCCGTTCGTCACGGGCGACACCTGCCGGGCCGTCCTCGGTCCAGTGACTGAGGTGGACGGCACGGTCCGTTCGGCGTAATTTGATTGAGGATCAATCGTGTTAAAGCTGGAGGTTGTCGTGGTCGCTGAGCCGGACGCCAGCAAGGTGCGGCTGAGTCGTCGTGCCTGAGGCCGTGTCGGGGTCACGGTCCAGGCGCGGCGACCGGTGGGCGGCCCGTGACTATCCCACGCTGCTGTGGCTCACCGCAGCGCTCGTCGTGGTGATCGCCCAGCGGGCCGTGCCGCAGCACAGCTGGGTGCTCGTGCACCTGGTGCTGCTGGGCGCGCTCACCCACGCGGTGCTGGTGTGGAGCCTGCACTTCGCTCAGGCGCTGCTCCGGAGCCGGCCCGACATCGACCCACGCGCCCACCAGTCGGCTCGACTGTGGCTCGCGACGGCGGGGGCGGCGGTGGTCGTGGTCGGCGTCCCGGCCCGCCTGTGGTGGTTGGTGCTCACCGGGGCGGTGTTGCTGGTGGCCGCGGTGACGTGGCACGCGGTTGCGCTCGGACGCCGGTGGCGCGCGGCGCTGCCCGGAAGGTTCCGGGTGACCCTGCGGTACTACCTCGCCGCGGCCGCGTGGGTTCCGGTGGGTGCGACGCTGGGCGTGCTGCTGGCCCGGCGTCCCGGGGAGGAGTGGGTCGGACGACTGATCGTCGCCCATTCGCTGTCGTTGCTGCTCGGCTGGATCGGGCTCACGGTGACCGGCACCCTGGTGACGCTGTGGCCCACCATGCTGCGCACCAGGATGGACGACCGTGCGGAACGCCTCGCCGAGCAGGCGCTACCGGTGTTCGTGCTGGCCATCACCGTGCTGGTCATCGGTCCCCTGATCGGATCCCACGCGCTGGCGGTGGCGGCCCTGGTGCTGTACCTCGCCGGGCTCGCCTGGTGGGGACGGGCACTCGTCGTGCCGGTCCACCGGCGTCCACCGGGCGAGGTCTCGACGATGTCGGTCAGCCTCGCGCTGGTCTGGTGGGTCGTCGTGCTGGTGCTCGCCGCCGCACACATCGCCCGCGCCCGCACGTGGGCGGCTGTCGCCCGCGGCTACGGCACGATCGCCGCGGTGGCCGCGTTCGGGTTCGGGCTGCAGCTGATGCTCGGGGCCCTGTCGTACCTCATCCCGGTCGTCCTCGTGGGCGGGCCCAGCGTCGTGCGGGCCGTGCAGCAGCAGCTCGAGCGGTGGGGCATCGCGAGGATCGTGGGTCTCAACCTCGCGGTGCTCACCTGGCTCATCCCCGTCCCCGATCCGGCACGGATCGCGTTGCGGGCACTCGGAGTGGTCGCCGCGGCCCTGTTCCTGCCGATCATGGCGTCCGGATTCGTCGCCCGGGTCCGCGCCACGCGGCGCCCTCACCCCGGCGTGTCGTCGGGACCTGCCGGGTCAGCCACCCCGTCGTCAGCGTGTGAAGCAGAGGAACGATGAATGAACCCGTTACGATCGAACCGCGTCACCACGGCGGATACCTCGTGCGTGCGCAATCGTCCGACGGGCCCGTCGGAAGCGTCCTGCTGCTCGAGGGGGTCGACGACCTGACCGGCGGACTGCTCGGCGACGACGAAGCCACGGCGCGGGCCACCGCCGAGTTCCTCCTGTCGCATCAGGACCCCACCGACCTGCCCGCGACCATCGAAATCGACGAGGTGCTGGCGGCCTACCCCGATGCCGCGCAGGAGATCCTCGCTCGTCGGGAGCGCTGACCCTCGGGCGGGGACCCGTCAGTCGTGCTCGAGGTAGAGGCAGAACGGATGGCCGGCCGGGTCCAGCATGACGCGCACGTCGTCCTGTGGTTGGAAGTCCGCCTGCCGCGCGCCTAACGCGAGGGCGTCCTCGACGGCGGGCCCGAGCTCGTCGACGCCGATGTCGAGGTGCATCTGCTGGCCGGGCTGTCCCGGCTCCGACGGCCAGACCGGCGGCTCGTGATGCTCGTCGAGGGCGAAGGCGAGATACGTGCGCGAGCCCGGCACCAGCATCGTCACCCAGGTCTCGTCGGCGACGCGGTAGGGCCATCCGAGCAGGCCGGAGTAGAAGCGGGCCAGCCCCTCGGGATCGCGCGTGCTGAGGGCGGTGCCGAGGTGGTGGGGGTTCCGGCGTCCACGGATCGTCATGGGGTCATCGTGTCGAAGGTGGCCGCGCGGCGGAAGGGCTGCCCGGTGCTCAGGCCCGTCGCCGGGCGTGGTAGCTCGCCGTGGCGTCGTCGACCTCCTCGCGGGTGAGTCCCATGAGGAACAGCACGGAGTCGAGGTAGGGCAGGGACAGCGACGTGTCGGCCGACGCGCGCACGGCCGGCTTCGCGTTGAACGCGATGCCCAACCCTGCGGCGGCGAGCATATCGAGGTCGTTCGCGCCATCGCCGATGGCGATCGTCCGCGACAACGGGAGATGCTCGGCGGCAGCCCACTCGCGCAGCTTGCGCGCCTTGGTTGCCCGGTCGACGACGTCGCCGATGATCCGCCCGGTGAGATGTCCGTCGACGACCTCGAGGCGATTGGCGTGCGCATAATCGATGCCCAGCTGCTCGGCCAGCGGCACAACCACCTCGGCGAAACCGCCGGAGACGACGCCCACCGTGAGGCCGAGTTCCTTCAGCGTGGAGATCAGGGTCCGGGCGCCGGGCGTGAGCCGCACTGCGGCCAGGACCTCGGCGAAGACGGTGTCCGGCAGCCCCGCGAGCGCCCGAACCCGCTCGGTGAGCGACGCGGTGAAGTCGAGATCGCCCTGCATGGCGCGCTCGGTGATCCGGCGCACCTCCTCACCGCGACCCGCGTGCTGGGCGAGCAGTTCAATCACCTCGTCGCGGATCAGAGTCGAGTCGACGTCCATGACCACGAGCCGGCGTCCATGCCGCACGATGCCCGCGGGGGAGACCGAGACATCGAACCCCGAATCTGCGCCCGCGATCGCCATGACCCGGCGCAGCATGACGGCGTCGACCGGCGAAACCCACAGCTCGATGCTCGTCAGGGGGGTACGTGACAGGCGTCGGGCCCGGTCGATGTTGCCGCCCAACTCGTGGATCATCTGCGCCGCGACCGCGAGATGGGACGCCAGCAGCGGCCGCCCGAGCAGCGTGACGATGGCCCGGTTGTGCCGGGGCGGGTTGTCCCCCTGTCCCGGAAGCACCCGGACGCTGAGCCCAAGGCTCTCACCCATGCCGAGGAGCCGGCCCCCGAGACCCTCGAGTTCCTCGGTCGCTGCCGACAACAGCATTCCTATGCTCAACTGACCGCGCACCACGGTCTGCTCGAAGTCGAGCAGTTCTGCGTCCCCCTGCGAGACCGCCTCGGCCAGCTGGGCCGTGAGCCCGGGGCGGTCGGCGCCGGTGATGGTGACGGCCACGGTGCTGGGCTCGGACATGCGCTCATCCTCCCACGGGGTGCGCGGGACATCGGCGCGGTGCGGCAGGGGTGAGCCCGGGGTAGGCGGCGTCCGAGTGGCACCCGGGGCTCCGTCCTCACCCGATGCGAGTGGCTGGCGAAATCTGCTCCGGCTGGCGAAAACGACACGGAATCAGCAGCGATCGCCAGCAGGACCGTCGAGAACGCCAGCCGCTTGACCGGGTCCCAGCCGCTTGACCGGGTTCCCTCTGTCGACCGGGTGTCAGCTCACAGGACGGAGACCGTGACCGGGGTCACCAGCACCCGGCCTTCGGGCACCTGCCTGGTCGTCCCGGTCAGCACGATCGTGGCGCTCAACCCGAGATCCTCACTCGAGCGACCGGCCATCAGCGTCACCACGCCGGGCTCCACGATCCGCCGGTAGTCGATGCCGGTGAACGAGAACCGGTCGGCGTCCACCTCGAAGCTCACCCGCGCGGCGGCACCCGGCTCGAGCGACACCTTGCGGTAGCCGATGAGCTCCTTGAGTGGGCGCACCACCTGGGCGACCTCGTCGTGGGCGTAGAGCTGCACCACGTCGGATCCCGCCCGGTCGCCGGTGTTGCGCACCGTCACCGAGACCGTCACCGTGCCGGCGACCGGGATCTCGGCGTCGCTCAGGGCCAGGTCGCTCAGTTCGAACGAGCCGTAGGACAGGCCATGGCCGAACGGGTAGAGCGGGCGCGGGTCGAGGTTGGAGACGCCCTCGCTGTACCAGCCGAGCCGTGGAGCGAGATAGGTGCCCGGTTGGCCGCCAGGGTGGTTGGGGATCGCGATCGGCAGTCGGCCCGACGGGTTGATCCGGCCGCTGAGGACGCCGGCGATCGCCGCGCCGCCCTCGACGCCCGGCATGAACGCCTGGACGATCGCGGCGCACCGGTCGGCGAAGGCGCCCAATGCGTAGGGGCGTCCGCTTATCACGAGGAGCACCGTCGGGGTGCCGGTGGCCAGCACCGCCTCGACAAGGTCGGCCTGGACGCCGGGAAGCGTGAGGTCGACCACGTCGCAGCCTTCGCCGGAGGTGCCCTGGCCGAACAGGCCGGCGAGGTCACCGACGGTGACGATCGCCACGTCGGCGTCCCGGGCCGCGGCGACGGCCGCCTCGATGCCACTGCGGTCGGGCTCGACGATGGGGCAGCCCTGCTCGCGCACCCAGGTGACGCCGGGGAACTCGGCAGCCAGGGCGTCGGTGAGCGGGGTGATCGGCAACCCGAGCGGGCGGCCGGGGTAGCGGCCCATCACATGGTTGGGGAACGAGTAGCAGCCCATGAACGTGCGCGGATCGCCCGCGCACGGGCCGATCAGGGCGGCGCGCGACACATCCCCGAGTGGCAGGATCCGCGCGTCGTTGGCGAGCAGGACGATGCTCTGCTCGGCCAGGCGGCGGGCGATGTCGCGGTTGCGGGGGGAGTCGAGGTCGGTCGGCGTCCCCTGGGCGGCGGCCTCCCACTCGGGGTCGAGCAGCCCGAGCTCCGCCTTCTGCTCGAGCACCCGGAGCACGGCCCGGTCGACGATCGCCTCGTCGAGCAGGCCCTCGCGGACCAGGTCGGCGAGATGGGCGTAGGCGCCGGTGCCCGGAAGCTCGACGTCGATGCCGGCGGTGATCGCGAGGCGCCCGGCGTCCGCGAGATCGGCGGCGACCCGGTGCATCAGCTCGAGGAACAGCACCGACCAGTAGTCGCTCACGACGGTGCCGGTGAACCCCCACCGCTCGCGCAGCACGTGGGTGAGCAACTCGACGCTCGCGCCCGCGGGCACGCCGTCGACGTCGCTGTAGGAGTTCATCACCGACCGGGTGCGGCCCTCACGCACCGCCATCTCGAACGGCGGCAGGATCACGTCCTCGAGTTCGCGGCGCCCCATCGGCACGGGCGCGTGGTTGCGGCCGCCCTTCGACGCCGGGTATCCCGCGAAGTGCTTCAGGGTGGCGACGACGCCCGCGGACTGCAGGCCCTGCACGTAGGCGGCGCCGAGGGTGCCGACGAGGTAGGGGTCCTCGCCGATCGTCTCCTCGACC
>DAIESZ010000130.1 GCA_027346035.1 Propionibacteriaceae bacterium | reverse complement strand
CGGCACCATCGCCTACGCCGAGAACCCGCCGAAGAAGTACCAGGACATCTACCCGATCAACTTCGACAATGATCCCGAGGGAATCCATCACGAGGCCCTGCGCATCCTGCGGCTGTGGATCGGTCACGGCGTCACCGTGTTCCGGGTCGACAATCCGCACACGAAGCCGATCAGCTTCTGGCGGTGGCTGCTCGCCGAGGTGCGGCGGACGAATCCCGAGGTGATCTTCCTCGCCGAGGCGTTCACGCGACCCGAGATGATGGCGGCGCTCGGCAAGGTCGGCTTCCAGCAGAGCTACACCTACTTCACCTGGCGCAACGAGAAGTGGGAACTCGAGGAGTACCTCAGGGAGCTGTCGGGCTCCCAGGCGTCCTACTACCGGCCCAGTTTCTGGGTGAACACTCCCGACATCAACCCGACGTTCCTGCAGTCGGGCGCCCCGGCCGCCTTCACGATCCGGGCGGTGCTGGCCGCCACCATGTCGCCGTCGTGGGGCGTGTATTCGGGCTTCGAACTGCTCGAGCACCTGCCGCTGCGGGTCGGCGGCGAGGAGTACCTCGATTCGGAGAAGTACGAATACCGACCTCGCGACTACAACGCGCCGGGCAACCTCAACATGCTGCTGGGCAAGTTGAACCAGATCCGGCGCGAGCACCCGGCCCTGCAGCAGCTGCGACACATCACCTTTCATCACACGACGAACGCCCAGGTGATCGCCTACAGCAAGTCCGAGGGCGACGACACGGTCATCGTCGTCTGCAGCCTCGACCCGTTCGCCACCGTCGACGGCGAGATCTACCTCGACATGGCCGCACTGGGGCTGCAGCCGTCCGACCTGATCACCGTCGACGACTACCTCAACTGGGGTTCCCACACCTGGGGGCAGCGAGCGTTCGTGCGGCTGTCCCCCCAGCAGCCCGCGCACATCTTCGTGGTCAGGCCCTGATCCGCCACCGGACGGCCACGACATCGGCACCGGGCCCGTGCGGTGACAGCGACGGGTCCGACGGTGTCGCATCGACAACCGTGGAGGAGACGATGAACGACTACTGGAACCACATCAGCCGAGCGCGATGGTTCTCCGGGAAGGGCCGCGACGGTCGGCTCGTCCAGCTCACCCCCCTCGACTGGCTGGCCGCACCCGCCGCCGGGCGCCCGGGCGTGCGGTCCGAGATCGCCACCATCGCCTACCCCGACGGTGCGCTCGAGCATTACCAGCTGCTGATCGCCTACCGAGACCGTTCACGCGGCGACGACTCGGTGATCGGCCCGGCGTCCGACCCGACGCTCGGGACCGCCCACGACGCCACCCGCGACTCCGAAGCGATGAGGCTCGCGGTCGGTGCCCTGCTCGCCAACGGCGAGACACCCACCTGGGATGCCGTGGTCAACGACTCCCTCGACGGCGACCTCACCCCGAGGGTGTTCACCGGCGAGCAGTCGAACACCAACGTCATGCTCGGTGATGTGGCCCTGCTCAAGGTGTTCCGCAAACTCGAGCCCGGGCACAACCTCGACATCCAGGTTCACGACGCCCTCGGCCGCGCCGGCGTGCGGGCCGTCGCCCGGCTGCACGGTTGGATGAGCGCGACGGTCACCCTCCCGGGCAGCACCGGGACGAGCGTGGTCGATCTCATGATGCTCGCCGAATTCCTGCGCGACGCCGAGGACGGCTGGGGGCTCGCCCAGGAGTCGGCGCGCACGGGCGGCGACTTCACCGCGCACAGCGCGATGCTCGGTGGCGCCCTCCGGGCGATCCACGACGCCCTGGTCGACACCTTCCCGACACAACACCTGTCCGGGAGCGACATCGCGGCAACGATGATCGCGCGGCTCGACACGGCGACCGCGGCGGCTCCGGTGCTGGCACCCCACCGCGACGACCTCATCGCGCTGTTCCGGCTGCTCGACGGGCACCGTCTCCGCGGCCAGCGGATCCACGGGGACTTCCACCTCGGCCAGACCCTGCACCTGCGCGGCAGCTCCGGTGGAGCCTGGCGGATCATCGATTTCGAGGGCGAGCCGATGAAGCAGATGTGGGAACGACTGCTGCCGGACTCCCCCTGGCGCGATGTCGCGGGCATGATGCGCTCGCTCAGTTACGCCACGAGCGCCCACGACGACCCGCTCGGCGACGAGGCACAGGCGTGGCTCGCCGCCAACCGTCGCGCGTTCCTCGGCGCCTATTCCGACACCCTCTCCGAGGCCGACGCCGCCGTCCTCGCGGCCTACGAGGCGGACAAGGCCGTCTACGAGGTCGTCTACGAGACCCGCAACCGCCCGGATTGGGTGGGGATCCCGCTGGCGGGTATCGCCCAGCTCACCGGACGCCCGCGTGATTGAGTCGCCGGAATTCGCGGCACCGGCGTCCCGGATTCCTGGCGTGAGCCGCCAACCTCCACAACAATGAGAAGCCCCGGGGCACCGCGGCCCCGAGACGAATCCCAGCACACGTCCCAGAGCCGGCCGCTCCCCGGCACCGGGACGACAACCGCACATCGCACCGCCCGCCCGGGCGGGGCAGCCCTCCTCGAAGGAGAATGACATGGCATACGATCCGTCCGGCGGCCTGACCGGCTGGGACCTCGAAGGGTTCCACAACGGGGGTGACACCGAGTGCTACAAGCGCCTGGGGGCGCATGTGGTCACCATCCCCGACGACGAGCGGGGCGAGGTCCGGGGCGTGCGGTTCTCGGTGTGGGCGCCCAACGCCCAGGCCGTTCAGGTGATCGGCGAGTTCAACTGGTGGACCGGCGACCCGATGCGGCTGATCCCCGGTTCGGGGGTGTGGGGGGCCTTCATCGAGGGACTCGACACCGGCACGCTGTACAAGTTCCGGATCCAGGGGCCCGACGGCGTATGGCGGGAGAAGGTCGATCCGATGGCCCAGTTCGCCGAGACGGCGCCGCAGACCGCGTCGATCGTCTACGAGTCGCAGTACGTCTGGGCCGACGACGCCTGGATCGCCCGACGCCGCGAGGCACGGGCCCACCAGGAGCCGGTGAGCGTCTACGAGGTGCACCTCGGGTCCTGGCGCAAGGGCCGCACCTACCTCGAACTGGCCGACGAGCTGGTGTCCTACGTCAGCTGGCAGGGATACACCCACGTCGAACTGATGCCGGTGGCCGAGCATCCGTTCGAACCGTCATGGGGCTACCAGGTCACCGGCTACTTCGCCCCCACCTCGCGGTTCGGCCGCCCCGACGAGTTCCGCTACCTGGTGGACCGGCTCCACCAGGCCGGCATCGGCGTGATCCTCGACTGGGTTCCCGGGCACTTCCCCAAGGACGAGTGGGCCCTCGGTCGCTTCGACGGCACCGCCCTGTACGAGCACGCCGATCCGCGGCAGGGGGAGCACCAGGACTGGGGCACCTACATCTTCAACTACGGGCGCAGCGAGGTGAAGAGCTTCCTCGTGTCGAACGCCCTCTACTGGATCACGGAGTTCCACATCGACGCCCTGCGGGTCGACGCGGTGGCCTCGATGCTCTACCTCGACTACTCGCGCAAGGACGGCGAGTGGGTGCCCAACATCTACGGCGGTCGGGAGAACCTCGAGGCCATCGACTTCCTGCGCTACGTCAACCGGCACCTCTACGAGCGCGAACCCGGCGTGATGATGATCGCGGAGGAGTCGACGAGTTTCCCGGGTGTCACGCGACGCGTCGACCACGACGGCCTGGGGTTCGGCTTCAAGTGGAACATGGGCTGGATGAACGACAGCCTGCGCTATCTCGGCCAGGACCCCATCTACCGGCAGTACGACCATCACCTCATGACGTTCGCGATGGTGTACGCCTACTCCGAGAACTTCATCCTCCCGATCAGCCACGACGAGGTCGTGCACGGCAAGGGGTCGATGATCAACAAGATCCCGGGCGACGACTGGCGCCAGTTCAACACGCTCAAGTCGTTCTACGCGTTCATGTGGGCGTTCCCGGGCAAGAAGTTGCTGTTCATGGGCCAGGAGTTCGGCCAGCGTGCCGAGTTCAACGAGTCGGCCGGCCTGGAGTGGTTCGTCGCCGACCTCTGGGGCCACCGCGGCGTCAAGAACCTGATCCGCGACCTCAACCACATCTACCGCAGCGAGCCCGCGCTGCACGAACTCGACAACGACCCTGCCGGCTTCCAGTGGATCAACGCCGACGACAACACCGGCAACACCTTCAGCTGGGTGCGCCGCTCGTCCGACGGTCAGCTCATCGCCTGTTTCGCGAACTTCTCCCCCGAACCCCACCCCAACTACGCCGTGGCGCTTACCGTCGCTGGCGTGTGGCGCGAGATTCTCAACACCGGGTCGGCCGCGTACGACGGCGACGGCAGCCACGGCAACCTCGGTCAGATCATCGCCCGCGAGGGTGCCTCCCCCTGGGGTAACGGAGTGGGAGGCCAGGTGGTGGTGCCCCCGATGGGTGCCGTGTGGCTGAAGTTCGACCCAGACGCCACCGCGGCCCTTCCCGGCGACACGCTGCAGGCCTGATCGCGCTCGTGTCGTCAACCCCGCCGCACGCTCGGTCCCACCCCGACGACCCCGACGTGCACGTGCAGGTGCGGGACGACGTCGGCGTCCTCGGCTGGCGCTCCGCCCCCGCACCGGGTCGTCTCGCCGAGGCGATCGCTCGGGTCACCGACGACGCCCTGGGCAGCGGGCGGGTACGCCGCGTCGAGGCGTCCGTTCCCGAATGGGACCACGTGGCGATCCGGGCCCTGCATCGCGCGGGATTCCGGCGGGAGGGACGATTGCGCGGCGCGTGGCGCAACGACGACGCCACCCATTCCGACCTGCTGCTCTACGCCCGGCTCGCGGGCGACCCGACCGAGAGGGCCCACCGGTTCACGGCGGTGATGGACTCCGTGCTGCCCACGAAACGGGTCATCGGGCACGTCGTGTTCACCGATGCCCGCGGCCACGTCCTGCTTGCCGAGACCACCTACAAGGACGACTGGGAACTGCCGGGCGGCATCGTCGAACCGGGAGAGACACCGGCACGGGGAGCCGAGCGAGAGGTCATGGAAGAACTGGGCATCGAGGTGTCGCTGGCTTCGCCGGC
>DAIESZ010000127.1 GCA_027346035.1 Propionibacteriaceae bacterium | reverse complement strand
CTACGTGAGCGCGGTGATGACCCTGCTGCCCGGCGACGTCATCCTGACCGGCACGCCCGCCGGTGTCGGCCCGCTGCACGACGGCGAGAAGGTCAGCGTGTCCATCGAGCGGATCGGCACCCTGACCAACCCGGTGGTGACGGGGTGAGCGACGTCCGGGTCCGGTTCTGCCCGTCGCCGACGGGCAACCCGCACGTCGGAATGGTGCGCACCGCGCTGTTCAACTGGGCCTACGCCCGGCACACCGGCGGCACCTTCGTGTTCCGGATCGAGGACACCGACTCGTCGCGCGACACCGAGGAGAGCTACCGCCAGCTGCTCGACGCGCTGGCCTGGCTCGGCCTGGACTGGGACGAGGGCCCCGAGGTCGGAGGGCCGTACGCGCCGTACCGGCAGTCGCAGCGGCTCGACGTGTACGCCGACGTCGCCCGCCGGCTGGTCGAGGCGGGCTTCGCCTACGAGTCGTTCTCCACCCCGGAGGAGGTCGAGGCGCGGCGCCGGGCTCGCGGCGAGGACCCCAAGCTCGGCTACGACAACGCCGACCGCGAGCTGACCCCCGAGCAGCGCGAGGCGTTCCGCGCCGAGGGCCGGGCGCCGGTGCTGCGGATGCGGATGCCGGACCGGGACTGGACCTGGGACGACCTGGTCCGCGGCCCGATCACCTTCGCGAACGAGCACGTGCCCGACTACGTCATCGTCCGCGGCAACGGCGAGCCGCTGTACACGCTGGTCAACCCGGTGGACGACGCGCTCATGCACATCACCCACGTGCTGCGCGGGGAGGACCTGCTCTCCTCGACGCCGCGGCAGCTGTTCATGTACGAGGCGCTGGCCGCGATCGGCGTCACCGACGGCACCACGCCGATGTTCGGGCACCTGCCCTACGTCATGGGCGAGGGCAACAAGAAGCTGTCCAAGCGCGACCCGCAGTCCTCGCTCAACCTCTACCGCACCGAGGGCTACCTGCCGGAGGGTCTGCTCAACTACCTGGCGCTGCTGGGCTGGTCGATGGGCGACGACGTCGAGCTGTTCTCGATGCCGGAGATGGCAGCGGCGTTCGACCTCGACCGGGTGAGCGCGAACCCGGCGCGGTTCGACCTGAAGAAGTGCCAGGCGATCAACGCCGAGCACGTGCGGATGCTCGACCCGGACGACCTGGCCGCGCGGATCGTGCCGTTCCTGCAGGGCGCCGGGGTACTGCCGGCCGAGCCCACCGACGCGCAGCGGGACCTGCTGCGGGCCGCCGTCCCGCTTGTGCAGACCCGGATGACCGTGCTGTCCGAGGCGGTGGGGATGCTCGGGTTCCTGTTCGTCGACGACGCCGCGCTCGAGCTGGAGGGCGCGTCGGTCGCTGCGCTGCCGGACGACGCGGCCGCCACCCTGTCGGTCGCGTACGACGCGCTCGTGCAGTTCGAGCACTGGACGGCGGCCGACATCGAGGGCGCGCTGCGGGTCTCCCTGGTCGACGGGCTGGGGCTGAAGCCGAAGACCGCGTTCACCCCGGTGCGGGTGGCGGTGACCGGGCGCCGGGTGTCACCCCCGCTGTTCGAGTCGATGGAGCTGCTCGGCCGGGAGTCCTCGCTGTCCCGCCTGCGCTCCGCCCTCTCCAAGCTGTCAGGGTGACGACGGTCCATACGTCGTCCTGACCCTGACAACTAGCGTGGGGGGCGTGTCCGTGGCGGCCGTGGTGTTCGACGTCGACGGGACCCTGATCGACTACGACCGGGCTCGCCGGGAGGGGTTTGCGCGGTACGCGGTCGCGCTCGGGCTACCGGCGGACGGCGACACCTGGGACCGGTGGCTCGCTGCGGAGGACGTCCACTTCCGCCGCTACCTGGACGGCGAGCTGAGCTTCGAGGAGCAGCGCCGCGAGCGCGTCCGCGCGTTCACGGGGGAGCCGCTCGACGCGGCCGCGGCCGACGACTGGTTCGCCGGGTACCTCCGCCACTTCGAGGCGTCCTGGCGGCTGTTCGACGACGTCCCGGCGACGCTGGACGCGCTGGCCGGGCTGTCGCTCGCGGCGTTCTCGAACGTCTCCGGCGCGTACACCCGGCGCAAGATCGAGGCCGTGGGCCTGGCCGAGGTGCTCGTCGGGGCCTGGGGCGTGGACGACGTGGGCGCGGCCAAGCCGGCGGAGGCGACGTTCCGGGGGCTGTGCGAGCGGCTGGGCCTGCCGCCGGCGTCCGTGGTGCACGTCGGGGACCGGTACGGCGCCGACGCCCTCGGCGCCGTCCAGGCGGGGCTGACCGGCGTCTGGCTGGACCGGCCAGGCGCCGAGCCGGACGGCCGGGCACCCCAGGGCGCCTTGGACCCCCGGGTGCAGGTGATCGCCTCGCTCGCCGAACTGCCCGCCGTCCTGCGCCGTCGAGACCTGTCAGGGTGACGACGGTCTATACGCCGTCCTCACCCTGACACGTCTGCGTGGGTTTGGGTGAACGGCGGCCAGCCAGGTATTCTCAACGCCGTCCGGGCCCACCCGGCGCCCATGGGGTATGGGGTAATTGGCAGCCCGACGGATTCTGGCTCCGTTAGTCTAGGTTCGAGTCCTGGTACCCCAGCGAGGATGGCTGTCTGTGCCCGCACAGACTCCCGTCCGCTGTGTCGGTCCTCCCGGTGCAGCACCGTTTGGCCCCGTTGTGTAGCGGCCTAGCACGCCGCCCTCTCAAGGCGGTAGCGCGGGTTCGAATCCCGTCGGGGCTACGGGCAAAGGCCCAGGTCACAGACCTGGGCCTTTCGCTTTGGCCGTTCGCGTCCCCGGACTGCACCGCCCGCGCGGCGGCGATCGCATCGACCACGTTGGTCTTGCCGTGCCGGCGGCGGACCTGCCGGTTCGGCCGAGCCGACTCCTGGCAGCGCCTCGGACGCCGACGTTCGCTGACCCCTCTCGAAACTCTGGCGGTTCCACTGATGCCTCGCCGGGCCACGATCGGGACGATTCAGTTGAGAGGCTCGCTGACAGTGCACGATGAGCGGCTCGGGATCGCCCGGAGGGCATCAGCCGGCGGGAGAACCTTCGGGTGGCGGACGTTGTGGGCTGCGCCGCATGGGGGTGAGGACGATGAGCACTGTCAACGTGACGGCGAGGTCGATGACCGTCCTGGAGCAGGACAGGCCGGTCGTCGTCGAGACCATCGGTCGTGAGCCGCCGCGTCGGAGGTCCTGGCTCGTGGGTGCACTGGTCGTCGCGGTGTTGGTCATCGCAGGGTTGGGCGGTCGGCTCTATCTCGAGCACCACCCCAGCAGCGGAGATCAGGCCGCGACCACGACGGTCACGGCCTGGCTGGACGCTTTCAACGCGCACGATCCGGCGGTGCTGTGGGGCCTGTCGAGCAGGGCATGGACCTGGGAGTCCGCCGGGGGTCCCAACGGGCAAAGTGGCCCGTACACCGGTACGGACCTCTTGGGCGTGATCAGTTCGGACTGGAAGGTCGACCCGGGGTCCGGCATTCGGCGGCAGGGTGAGCTGGTCGTCATGGGCGACACTCAGGTCGCCGCACCGGTCCAAGTGAGTCACCTGTCCGGCGTGACCGGCGCGAGCCCCCTCGGCACCGGTGTCCTGCTGTTCAACCTGACGACAGAGGACGGCGAGCTGAAGGTCGCCGAAGTCATGTGGCTGTCCTCCCGCTGAACCCGCTCGACCGCGGCGCGACTCGACTCCGCGACGGCCGGTCTTGCTTCGCCGTCACCGGGTCGACATCGTTGGCAAGGGCTTGCCGGTCAACCTCGTGATACCTAAGATGCCGAGGTATGAGGCCGGAGGGTGTGAAGGGGCATCTGGACCTGGTCCTGCTGGGTGTGCTCAGTCGTGGCGCCGGGCACGGATACCAGGTGATCACTCGGCTGCGCGAGCAGACCGGCGGGGCGCTGGACCTTCCGGAGGGATCGGTGTACCCGGCGCTGCACCGGCTGGAGGACCTGGGGCTGCTGACCAGTGAGTGGCACCCGGTCGCCGGTCGGCGGAGGCGGGTGTACTCCGTGACGGCCGAGGGCCGGGCCGCACTGAACGCCCAGCGGCGGGACTGGCGGGCGTTGGTGCAGGCGGTGGAGTCGGTGCTCGAGCCGGGTCGGCGGGTCGGGGCGGTCTCATCGTGACCCCCCCCCCGAGGAGTTCGACAGCCCGATCGAGGCCTATCTGGACCACCTGGTGGCGGGGCTGTCGGGCCGCCGCCCCCGCGACCTGCGCTACCTGCTCGCGGAGACCGAGGCGCATCTGCGCGACGAGACCGAGCGGGGTATCGCCGCGGGGCTGTTGCCGGTGCAGGCCGAAGCCGAGGCGATCCGGCGGATGGGACCGGTGGCCGACCTGGTGACCGGGGAGAGGCAGCGCCAGGCCACCTCGGGCGTCGTCGTGGTGAAGGAGTTCCTCACCGCCGGGCTGCTGTTGGGGGGCATCGGTGCGGTGGCGGTGGGGATCAGCGGGGTCATCGCCGCTGCGGTCCGGCTGGTCTGGGGCGGACCGGTCCTGGTCGACGTCGGCCCCGGTCAGACCCTGGCCGCCGCCGACTGCGCCCGCTGGCTGGCCGCGGACCCGACCGCCTCGTCCTGTCGGGACGCGGCCGTGGCGGACTGGGTCGGGGAGGTGGTCGGCTACCGGATCGCCCTCGGCATACTCGGCGCGGTTGCCCTGGCCGGCTACGTCCTCCTGCGCCGACACTGGACCCGCCGCCACGCCTGGGCGAGCCTGCCCGCCAGTGTCAGCGACACCATCGCCGTGGTCCTCTTCGGCATCGCCGCCGCCTGGACCTTCGCCCTCGGCCTCGATGCCATCGTCGTCAATGCCGGCAACGGATCCGGGCAGTGGCTCAGCGCCACCCCAGTCGCACTCGGCGCCGCCAGCGTGTTCGCCGTCCGGCTGATTCGCGACCTCCGCGACCACCCCGAAACCGCCTGATCCGCGGACATCTCAAGGCGGCCGCGCTCAAGGCCGCCGCGTCGGTCAGCTTCGGCTGACGGCGCCGGCCCGGGCTGCCTCGGCGAGGGACGCCGCGGCTCGCTTGACGTCGGTCGGCTCGGTCCAGCGACCGGCGGAGAGCCGGATGGCGGACATGGCGGCGTCCGGGTGCACACCCATGGCGACCAGCACCCCGGACGGCTCGTCGCGTCCGGCGTGGCAGGCGGACCCGGTGGAGGCGGCGATGTCAGGTGTCGCGGCCAGCAGTTGGAGGGCGGTGACGCCGTCGATACGGAGGTTGAGCGTGTTGGGCAGCCGCCGGGTGGGGTGACCGTGGACGTGGATGCGGGCCGGGACCAGCTCCTCCAACCAGTCGGCCAGCCCGTCCCGCAGCCCGGCGAGCCGAGTCGACTCGCCTGCGTCGAGGGCCGATCCGGCCAGCTCCGACGCCTCGCCGAGGGCGACCGCGAGAGCGACGTTCTCGGTGCCGGCGCGCAGGCCGCGCTCCTGGCCGCCGCCCCCGACCAGGGGGTGCAGGGAGACGCCATGCCGGACGAAGAGGGCGGCGATGCCCTTGGGCGCGTAGATCTTGTGCCCGACGACGGTGAGCAGGTCGACTCCCAGCGCGTCGACGTCGAGGGGGACCTTGCCAACGGACTGCGCGGCGTCGCTGTGCAGCAGGACGCCGTGGCCGCGGGTGACCTCGGCGATGTCCGCGATGCGCTGCAGGGTGCCGGTCTCGTTGTTGGCGTGCATCACCGACACGAGCACGGTGCTCGCGGTGATCGCAGCGGCGACGTCGTCGGGGTCGACGACGCCGTCACTGTCGACGGGCAGGTAGGTGACCTCGACTCGGTGCCATCGCTGCAGCTCGTGGCAGGCGGCGAGGACGGCGGGATGCTCGGTGACCTGGGTGACGAGGTGAACGTGGTCGCGGCCCGCGGCCAGGGCGGCCAGTGCGGCGCCGCGGATGGCCAACGCGTCCGCCTCGGACCCGCTGCCGGTGAACACGATCTCCTGGCCGGACGCCCCGATCAGGGCGGCCACCTGCCGGCGGGCCCGCACCAGCGCATCGCGCGGTGCCTGGCCGTAGGCGTGCGTGCTGGAGGGGTTGCCGAACTCGGCCGTGAGGAACGGCGTCATCGCCACGACCACACGCGGGTCGACCGGGGTGGTCGCGTTGTAGTCCAGGTAGACGGGACGCCCACGTAGGCCCGGATGTCCATCCGCCATGCCATCACCCGCTTCGCCGGGACTCGGTCAGGACGCCGGCGACTCGTGGGCGACCGGCGTCCGGTCGGTCAACACCTCCATGGTGGACCTCCCCATCGCCCCCGCAAAGGTCAGCGCAGGACGGCGGCGATCTCGTCGAGCCGACCGGGGACGATGGAGAACCACGCCCAGGTGCCGCGCTTCTCCCGGGTCAGCAGCCCGGCCTCGGTGAGCACCTTGAGGTGGTGGCTCACGGTGGGCTGGGAGAGCCCAAGCGGTCCGGTCAGGTCGCAGACGCAGGCCTCGCCGGCCGCGCTGGCCTTGAGCAGGGCCAGCAGCTGGAGCCGGGCCGGGTCGGCGACGGCCTTGAGCAGGCGGGCCAGGTCCTCCGCGGTCTCCCGGTCCAACGGCGCCGTGAGCCCGGTGGGGCAGCAGACGGGGCCCCGCGACTCGGCCGCGGTTGGCACCTGCTCGGTCACCAGCATCACAGCTCTCCCTTTCGCAAGGCATTGACAGACGTCGATGCAGTTGCCAGACTCCCAGCACATCGACCAACGTCAATGTAGATGGGAGTGATGACCGTGTCCAGGGTGCAGCTGGCGCTGAACGTGTCCGACCTGGAGGCCTCGGTGGCGTTCTACTCGACGCTGTTCGGGGTGGAGCCGCACAAGCGGCGTCCGGGGTATGCGAACTTCGCGGTGTCCGAGCCGCCGCTGAAGCTGGTGCTGATCGAGGCGCCGGCCGAGGCGCGGGGTCACGGGGTGGCTGGCGCGCTGAAC
>DAIESZ010000112.1 GCA_027346035.1 Propionibacteriaceae bacterium | reverse complement strand
GGAGATGTCCTGGTCCATCCACGGCGAGTGCTCCTCGCCGACGCCGTGGTGGTGGGAGACCGTGCCGCCATGGTCCATGAACGACTGCTGGATCGCCCGCTTGACGGTGTCGTAGCTGCGCAGGTTCGTCTCCGAGGCGTCGGAGATCGCGAACGTGAAGTACTGGCACGCCCCGGAGTGGTAGCTGTGCGACAGATGACACATGATGAACCCGCGGTGACCGGCGGCGTCGAACGCCTCCTGGGCGCGCTGGACGGTCTCATCGTGCACCTCCTTGACCTTGCTCCATGGCGTCGAAGTCTCGCTGACATCGGCAGGGATCCCCCGGTCGAGCAGGAAGTCACGGATGTAGGGGATGTCGAACTTCTTCTGGTCGTAGAGCGTGCCCGGCCCCTTGCCGACGGCCATCCCGCCGTTAGCCCGTACGATCTTGCCGACGAGGCTCTTGGTGTAGCGCACGTGGGACACCGAGCCCTCGTAACCGATGAACGACAGACAGATCTTCGTGAGGTCCCAGCCCTTGCGGAGCATCACCTGTTGGATCGCCTGGCTCATGAGGTGGCCGACACGGCTCGACTGCTTGCCGTTGGCCATCGAGAACTCGGTCTCGTTGGCGTCGGACACGCGCAGCAGCATCGGCCTCGCGCCCGAGGTGATCACCTGTTCGGCCGCCTTGATGCCGGAGTCGTAATCGGGGAAGAAGTACGCCTGGATCTCGCGCACCTCGGCCAGTCGGTGCACGTTCACCCATGCCTCGGTGATGACTCCCAGTCGGCCCTCGGAGCCGATGATCATCTCGCGAACGCTCGGGCCGGTGGAGGACGACGGCAGCGGCCTCAGCGCGACGACGCGCCCCGGCAGCACCACCCGCAGGCCGCGGGTGATGTCGGCGATGTCGCCGTACTTGTCGCTCTGCGCGCCCGAACTGCGGGTGGCGATCCAGCCGCCCAGGGTCGACCAGATGAACGAGTCGGGGAAGTGCCCGAGCGTCCAGCCCGCCCCGTTGAGCTGCTCCTCCATGTCGGGGCCGAGGACGCCGGCCTGGATGCGGGCCAGGCCCGACTGCTCGTCGATCTCGAGCACCTTGTTCATCCGGCCCAGGTCGACGCTGATCACCTGGCGGGGCTCGTCGGGGAGCGCCTCGAGTGCGGCCACGATGTTCGACCCGCCGCCGTAGGGGATGAGGACGCCGTCGGCGGCGACCACCGCGTCGACGATCGCCACGACGTCGGCCTCGCTGCCCGGGTAGACGACCGCATCGGGCAGGCGTCCGAAGTTGCCCCGGCGCACCCGCACGAGGTCGCGCACACCCTTGCCGTAGGCGTGCACCACGCGGGTTTCGTCGTCGGTGACGACGTTCGCCGGGCCGATGAGGATGGTGAGAGTGCTGCGCAGCTCGGCGGACAGCCGGCTCTCCGGCACATCGAACGAACTGAGGGGCGGGGCGCCGGGCGCCGGGAGGTTGACGTCGACGCCGAGCTTGTCCATGACGAACGGCGCGAACTTCGGCTTGTCGGCGTGGCTCCAGGTGATGCCCTCCTCGCCCCAGCCCCACCATTTCTGGTGCTTGACCTTGGCCGCGGTCGTCGGCGCCTGTGGTGCTGTGCTCACGGTGATACTCCTCGGATCAACGCTCAGGGGCGTCGGCTGGGCCTGTCCCGTCGGAGGGCTCCGCCGGGGTGTTGTCGGGATCGGGGATGGTCGGGGGTTGCTCGTCGCCGGGGCCGGACGTCGCGGGGTCCCCCGGCCCGATGGCGGGTGGGCCCGACCGGCGGGCCCGCTCGATCGCGAGCGTGCGCGCGTACTCGGCGAGGGTCGGCATGCTGTAGGCGTTGGCCGTGCTGTCGTGCAGTTCGATCACCTGGCGGCGGATGCGCTCGTTGAACGCGTGGGCGATCTCGCCGGGCTGGGGGACCATGGGGTGGCCGTAGACGACGTGGACCGGGGGCCGCCCGCGCGGGGGGGTGGCCTGCTGGTAGGGCCAGGCCGCGAAGGCCCCCACGAGGGCGATCGGCACGACCGGGACGTTGCGGGAGATGCTCAGCGCGGCCGCGCCGGGCACGAACGGCCCCATCGACCCGGTGCGCGACCGGGTGCCCTCGGGGAAGATCAGCAGGGGGACGCCGTCGCTCAGGAGCTGCCCGGCGAGGCCTCGTCGGGCCCTCGGGTTCTGCTCGGTCTCCATCCCCTTGCGTGCCCGGGTGCCGCGCTCGATCGGGAACGCGTTGAAGAACAACGACGTGGGGACGGCCTTCCACCACTTGTCGAAGAAGTAGTCGGCCGCCGCGCCCGTGGCCATGTTCTGGCTGAGCCGGCGGGGCATCGACCCGAAGACCAGGGCCGCGTCGAGGTGGCTCGAGTGGTTGGCGACGGCGATGAACGCCCCGCTGATGTTGTCGAGGTGCTCGGTGCCGTGGACGTTGACCTGGACGATGCGCCAGACCACGGGCCGCAGCAGCAGCATCTGGGCGGCGGTGCGAGCGACGAGGTTGGTCCTGGAGGTGTAGCGCCCGCGGTCAGGCTTGGCTGCCACTGTCACCCCCCTCGCGATGCAGCGCGGTGGTCACCCGCTGGCGGGTGCTCTCGGCGGCATGACGAGTGGTTTCGGCGGCGAGGTGGACGCCGTCGGACGCCATCTGCGCGACGGTCTGCACCCGCTCGGCCATCCTGGCCTTCTGCCGGTCCTTCTGCTCGTGCCGCGACGACGACAGCTTGCCGCTGAACCAGCGGACGAAGCTGCGGGGACCGTATTGGGCGACGGCGATCGCGGCCTTCCACTTCAGGGTCGGGATGGAGATCACCTTGCCGGCCTCGGCGTCGCGCAGGCACTCGCGGACGAGTTGGTCGGCCGGGATCCACACGATGTCGGGGAGGTTCGTGGCCGAGATGCCGGCCCGGTCGTGGAACTCGGTGTGGACCCAGCCGGGGCACAGGGCGGTGGCGGTGACTCCGGTGCCGCGCAGTTCGACGGAGAGACTCTCGGTGTAGCGCAGCACCCACGCCTTGATCGCCGAATAGTTGCCGGCCATGATCCACGCCGACGTCGACGAGACGTTGATGATCCGGCCGTGCCCCCGGGCCGTCATCGCCCGGGCGGCGGCGCCCGACAGCACGAGCACCGCGAAGCACATGACGTCGATCGCCAGACGGTGCTGTTCGACGTCGGGGTCGAGCAGGCGGGAGTGCAGCCCGAATCCGGCGTTGTTGACGAGCAGCTCGATCGGCCGGTCGGGATCCTCGATGCGTGCGGCGACCCGGTCGACGTCGGCGCGCTGGGACAGGTCGGCGGTGATGCACTCGACCCGCACGCCGTAGCTGCCGCTCAGCTCGTCGGCCAGCGTCTGCATGCGCGCGGTGTTGCGGGCGACGATGACAAGGTCGTCCCCACGGGCGGCCAGGGCCTGGACGAAGGCGTGACCGATGCCCGCGGTGCCGCCGGTGACCAGAGCTGTTGCCATGGGGTCCAACTTACGACACCGACACACCCCGTCGCACGAGCGGGGACCATCCGCGAATGGGGCTCTAGGCTGGAGGGACGTTGCCGCCGGGTCCCCCAGCGCCGGGGCCCGATCGCCCGAAAGGTGCCCCATGAGCCTGGACCACCGCGTGCCCTTCGCCCGCCCGAGCCGGGCGCTCGCGATCCTCGCGGGCCTCCTGCTGGCCGGGTGCGCCACTCAGCCCTACTCGCAGTTGCTTTCCTCGGGTTCCGCCTCGCCGGCGGCGTCCGCATAGGGGAGCGCGACACCCCAGGCGCCGGCGAGCGCCACGCCGTCGGTGCTGGTGCCGTCGTCCACCCCGAGCGGCGCGGGTGAGTTCAAGCTGGCCAGCACCTTCAAGCTGCCGTCCACGGTGGGCGGCTACAACCTGTCGACCGATCCGCAGCTGCAGGGTGTCTACCAGCGCACGGGGAGTCCCACCGACATCTACACCGCGCAGGTCACCGCGGTGACAGTGGACGCCGGCGAACTCGCCAAGGCGCTGTTCCCGACCACGATGAAGCAGCTGTCGGGAAGCTACTGCGGCCAGGCCAAGGCCCAGCCGGCGGTGTGCATCCGGCAGCTGGCCGGCGGGTACCTGCAGGTGACCGGGTCGGGAGCCAAGACCCTGGCCGACGTGGCGGCCTTCACCGACGCCCTCTACAAGGCGTCCTGAGCGGCGTACGGGTGGCGCGGCGTCCGGGTGGCGCGGCGTACGACCGGGCCGGCGGCGTACGACCGGGCACCCCGATATGGCCGGGTCGTCCGCCGGACAGGCCGGGGCGTACGCCGTCAGAGGGCCCGGACGACCTCTCGGGCCATCGCCAGTTCCTCGTTGGTGGGGACCACGAGCAGCGCGACCGACGAGTCGGGCGTCGAGATCGCCCGGGGCTGCCTGGAGCGCAGGGCGTTGGCGTCGACGTCGAGCGTGACGCCCAGCCAGGCCAGCCGCCCGGCGACGCGGGCTCGCACGCGGAAGTCGTTCTCGCCGACGCCGGCGGTGAAGGTGATGGCGTCGACGCCGCCCAGCAGCGCCACGTAGCTGCCGATGTAGCTGACCAGGCGGTGCACGTACACGTCGAGGGCGAGGGACGCCCGCTCGTCGCCGGCGTCCGCGGCGGCCCACACGTCGCGCATGTCGGTGTTGCCGGCGAGGCCGAGCATGCCCGAGCGCTTGTTGAGCAGGGTGTCGATGTCGTCGATGGTCATGCCGAGCTCGCGGGAGAGGAACGCGTGCAGTCCGGGGTCGACGTCGCC
>DAIESZ010000107.1 GCA_027346035.1 Propionibacteriaceae bacterium | reverse complement strand
GCGTGCTCGGCCACACCCCGGACCAGGGTCACGGTGAACTCGCGCACCGGAGGCTCTCCCCCGCGGACGTGCTCCTCGAGGATGACGAGCGGGTCGGCCCCCTTGGCCTCGGACTCGAACAGCACGTCGAGGGCGCGCTTGCGGGCCTTGGTGCGGGCCGACATGGGCTTGTGCACCTGGATGTCGCCCGACACCTTCTCGAACTCGGTACCTTCGCCGGTGACCCCCCGGGACCCCGTCCCGCCGCCTCGCCGCGGGCCGGGGGCTGCAACGCGTGGCATCAGGCCTGCACGCGGCCCAGGTAATCGCCGGTGCGGGTGTCGACCTTGACCCGCTCCCCCGTCGTGATGAAGAGGGGAACCTGGATCTGCTTGCCGGTCTCGAGCGTCGCGGGCTTCGTACCACCGGTGGAGCGGTCGCCCTGGAGTCCGGGCTCGGTGTAGGTGATCTCGAGTTCGACCGAGGCCGGCAGGTCGATGTAGAGCGGGTTGCCCTCGTGCAGCGCGACCGTGGCCGTCTGGTTCTCGAGAAGGTAGTCCTTCGCGTCCCCGACGGTCTCCTCGGGAATCGTGAGCTGGTCGTAGGTGGTGGTGTCCATGAACACGTAGGCGTCGCCGTCGTGATACAGGTACTGCATGTCGCGGCGGTCGACCGTCGCCGAGTCGACCTTGGTGTCGGAGTTGAAGGTCTTGTCGACCACCTTGCCGCTCAGCACGTGCTTGAGCTTGGTGCGCACCACGGTGTTGCCCTTGCCGGGCTTGTGGTGCTGGAACCAGATCACCTGCCACAGCTGACCGTCGAGGTCGAGCACCATGCCGTTCTTCAGATCGTTGGTCGAAACCACGGTGAGGTCCTTTCTATAGCCGGCCCGGCGGCCACAACGGCGGCCCAGTCTAGACCACCCGGCCCTAACCCGGACGCGGCGCCGGGCTAGTCGGCTCGCGGTGGTTGAATCGAGGCGTCGTGCGGAACTCGACGGTGTGGACGCACCGATCGGTTGATCCGAGCGATGACCGAAGGGGGCCGACCATGACCGATCCGCGCGACCCGTGGTGCGAGGAGTCGCGAGCCCGCGAGGCGTCAGAGGACCTGTCGCATCCCGAGTTCCTCGCGCCCGACTTCCCACAGACGGGGTGGTCGGCGACGGTGATCGACTCGCGCGGCACCGCGTGGGGGCAGCCCGGTGCCGAGTTCCTGCCGCCCGATGCCGCCTCCGGGGCCTCTCCCGACGGCCGGCTCGGCCCCGTACCGTCGCCGGGGCCATCGCACGCCTCGTCCCGGTCCCTCCCCACAGCCAGCCGGCCCGGCCCCGGGCTGGGCATGACAGCCTTCGGTGTGGTCGTCGCCATGACCCTCGCCTGCGTCACCTTCGGCTACTTGGTCGGGCGACTGATGGGCTCGGCCATGGTGCAGTTCGGCACACCGACGTTCGACCCCACCGAGATCATGCAGGCCGTGCCGGCGCTGAGCGACCAGTTGAGCGCATGCGTCGGACTCGGCTTCATCGCCTCCCTCATCGGCATCGGCGGACTGGGGCTGGCCATCCGCGCCCGGCTGCGCGGAAGCGCTCCCTCGCTGTCCCTGACCGCCGTCATCATCGGCCTGTGCTCGCCCATGCTGGCCTTCATCGCGCTTCTGGCGGCCACCGAGCCGTTCATCCATCAGATCTCCTGACCTTCCGGTTAGGGTGGAGTCACCGGGGCCGAGCGGGCCCCCACCACCGGGAGGTAGGCCGTGGGACGCAGTGTTCTGTTCGTGGGTGGCAGCGGGATCATCTCCACCGCCAGTGTCGCGCGGGCCGTCGAGCGCGGGTGGGACGTCAGCGTCCTGAACCGCGGCCGCAGCAGCACCCGG
>DAIESZ010000067.1 GCA_027346035.1 Propionibacteriaceae bacterium | reverse complement strand
GCGACTGGTGGGAGCCGCGCCATGCGCAGCCCCCACCAGTGAACTCGGAGAATGATGCCTCGCTGTGCGGAGCCGGGACCGTCAGACGTCCCGGGCCGTGTCCTCGAGGAACGACTGGAGGAACGACTCGTGGACCGAGCTGGTCTGACCGACCGTGACGGCGCACTGTCCGCCGGTCTGCGGATCGGTCATCTGGCCGGCTCGCTAGACGTCCTGGTCGACCCGTGCCTCGTGCTCATTGACGAAAGCCCTGGCCTTGTCCAGGTTCTCCCCGCTGACGGCATCCCTGACCTGATCGAAGGTCCCCATAGGCGCATCCTCTCGTCGACTCGCCCCGCAATCAGGGCACGTGCCCATCGTGCACCACGGACGCCGATTCGACCAGGGTCCGGCACAATGTGCGTCCTGCGGGTTGCGCGTCCGGGAGCGACGGGCTCCCGGTTCCCCGCGGGGTGTTCGCGCGGTGGTCGAGGGGAGGAGGTCTCGTGAGCGTGGTCCCACCGGTGCTCGTGCTCAACGGGCCGACGGCCAGCGGCAAGAGCACCCTGGCCGTCGACCTGGCCCTCGCCCTGGCGGGGCGGGGGCGTCCGGCGGAGGTGGTCAACGCCGACTCGATGCTCGTCTACCGGGGCATGGACATCGGGACGGCCAAACCGACGTCGGCACAACGCCGGGGCGTCGTGCACCACCTCATCGACATCCTCGACGTCACCGAGACGGCATCGGTCGCGCAGTTCCAGCACCTGGCCCGGGCCGCGATCGACTCGTGCCGGCGCCGGGGCGTCATCCCGATCGTGGTGGGTGGCTCGGCGCTGTATGTGCACGCCATCGTCGACGCGTTCGAGTTCCCGGGCACCGATCCCGATGTCCGGGAGCGCTACCAGCGCCGGCTCGACGAGGTGGGGCCGGAGGTACTGCACGCCGAGTTGGTGGCGAGGGCGCCGCTCATCGCCGCCGACATCCTCCCCGGCAACGGACGCCGGATCGTCCGGGCGCTCGAGGTGCTCGAGCTCACCGGGTCGGCGCGTCCGCGGCTGCCCGAGTGGACCTATGCCGTGCCCGGCGTCGTCCAGGTGGGGCTCGACGTCGCCCGAGACGAGTTGGATCGGCGGATCGAGGCGCGGGTCGAGCAGATGTGGGCCGACGGGCTGGTGGAGGAGGCGCGCCGACTCGAGGACGCCGGACTGCGCAGCGGACTCACCGCGTGCCGCGCGCTGGGCTACCGGCAGGTGCTCGAGATGTTCGACGGGCTCATCGACGAGGCCGAGGCGCGCCGCCGTACGGCGGCCGGCACGCGGCGGTTCGCCCGCAAGCAGTTGTCGTGGTTCCGCCGCGATCCGCGGATCGCCTGGTTCCCGGTGGCCGGGGCCGACACCGTGGACCTCCTGCTCACCCAGTTATCCTGACCCCATGCGAAGCATCTCGTTCTCGAAGGGGCACGGCACACTCAACGATTTCGTGATCGTCGAGGACAGATCGAATCTCGAGCCGCTGAGCGCCGACGACGTGCGCTTCATCTGCGATCGTCGGGCGGGGGTGGGGGCCGACGGACTGTTGCGGGTCACCCGCGCCAAGACCATCCCCGACTGGACCGGGCCCGACCTGTGGTTCATGGACTACCGCAACGCCGACGGCTCCATCGCCGAGATGTGCGGCAACGGGCTGCGGGTGTTCGGCCGTTACCTCTACGACCAGGGACTCGTGGCCCGGGAGCCCGTCGAGGTCGGCACCCGGGCGGGTGTCCGCTGGATCGAGCCGCGCTCCGAAGGAGGGCTGTCGGTGACGATCGGGCCGGTCACGATCAGCGACGAGGAGGTCACCGTCACCACCGACGATCTCAGCCGGCCGGCCGTGAAGATCGACGTCGGCAACCCGCACGCGGTGGTGCTGCTGTCCCCCGACACCGATCTGGCCGGTCTCGACCTGCGGCACGCGCCGCGGTGGTCCCCGGCCGGCGCCTACCCGCACGGGGTCAATGTCGAGTTCGTCGTGCCGACCGGCACCGACGCGGTGGCGATGCGCGTCTACGAACGGGGATCGGGGGAGACGATGTCGTGCGGCACGGGAACGGTGGCCGCGGCCGCCGCCTACGCCCGCTCGACCGGACGCTCCGAAGGGATCTTCACCGTCTCCGTCCCCGGCGGTGCGGTCGAGGTTGAGCTGGCGCTGGGTGAGGCCGTGCTCAGCGGACCCGCGGTCATCGTGGCGTCCGGACGGGTGCATCTGCCCTCCTGAAAATACGCCCGCCGGAAAACGGGTTGGGTCGACCCGGCTTCGATGGGAGACTGGGGGGCAATATGAGTGCTCGATCCCCCCGACTTGTTCCGCCCGGCTCCTCCCGCGACGCCGAGATCGACCTGCCAGAAGCCGATCCGGACCCTGATCCCGATCTCGACCCCGACGCCATCGATCCCGAGGAACTGATGGCGACCACGCCGGGCGCCGAGGGCTACGACGGCCTTCAGCTCGACCTCGCCGAGCGCCTCTCACTGCGCCGGGTACCGGGGATGTCCACCGAACTCCGCGACATCACCGAGGTCGAATACCGCCAACTCCTGCTCGAGCGGGTCGTCCTCGTGAGCGTGTGGACCTCCGGCACCCAGGATGACGTCGACAACGCCCTGGTCGAGTTGAAGCTGCTCGCCGAGACGGCCGGCAGCCAGGTGCTCGAGGCTCTCGTCCAGCGGCGTCACCGGCCCGACCCAGCGACCTTCATCGGCCGCGGCAAGGTCGACGAGTTGCGCGAGGTGGTGGTGGCCACCGGTGCCGACACCGTCATCTGTGACGGCGAGCTGCAGCCGGCGCAGCTGCGCAACCTCGAGGATCGGGTCAAGGTCAAGGTCGTCGATCGCACGGCGCTGATCCTCGACATCTTCGCCCAACATGCGAAGAGCGTCGAGGGCAAGACCCAGGTCGAACTGGCCCAGCTGCAGTACCTCAAGCAGCGGCTGCGCGGGTGGGGCGGCAACCTGTCCCGGCAGACGGGCGGTCGTGCCGCCGGAGGCGTCGGTATCGGTGGTCGCGGGCCCGGCGAGACGAAGATCGAAACCGACCGGCGCCGCATCAACACCCGGATCGCCCAACTGCGGGCCCGGCTACGCGAGATGGACGCCACACGCGAGACCAAGCGGGCCGATCGCACGCGGCACAAGATCCCGTCGGTGGCGATCGTCGGCTACACCAACGCCGGCAAGTCGTCGCTGCTCAACCGGCTCACCGGGGCCGGGGTCCTCGTCGAGGACGCGCTGTTCGCCACCCTCGATCCCACGACGCGCCGGGCCACCACGGTCGACGGGCGCGTCTACACCCTCACCGACACCGTGGGGATCGTCCGGCACCTGCCTCACGACCTGGTCGAGGCCTTCGCGTCGACCCTCGAGGAGTCGACCAGGGCAGACCTCCTCGTGCACGTCGTCGACGGGTCGGATCCCGACCCGCTCGGCCAGGTGCGCGCGGTGCACACGGTGCTCGCCGACATCGGCGCCTCACAGGTGCCGGAACTCATGGTGATCAACAAGATCGACCGCGCCGACCCCGGACAGCTGACGATGCTGCGCAGCCAGCTCCCGGACGCCGTGTTCGTGTCGGCGCGCCGCGGCGACGGCATCGACGACCTCACGCGCCGGGTCGAGTCGCTGCTGCCGAGCCCCGACATCGAGGTGCGGGTCCTGCTGCCGTACTCCCGCGGGGACCTCCTGGACCGCATTCACCGCAGCGGCCAGCTCATGACCAGCGAACACACCGGCGACGGGACCCAGCGGCCTCGCGGCAAGTCTGACTGGATCCCCGCATTCGCGGGGATGACAACAAAAAGGCAACGTTATCCCGGACCGCGACCCCTTTCTTTTGATGTCATCCCGGACGGCGCGTAGCGCCGAGCCGGGATCCAGACGAGCGTCACGCCAATGCATGCGCCGCCTGTTCGGACGATCTGCGAGCCAGCCCGTTACAGCCAAGTCACTGGATCCCGGGTTCCGCCTGCGGCGGCCCCGGGATGACGCCAGAAAACAAAACGCCACGCCCCACGGCGCGCCTCTTCTCTTGATGTCATCCCGGACGGCGCGTAGCGCCGAGCCGGGATCCAGCGGTCTTGCGCCGAGCCGGAATCCAGACGGACGTCAGCAACGTGCCCGCAGCGGATGCCTCACGGACTGGGCAACTCGCGCGCCTCGTCCGGATGCGCGGCCCGCTGGTCCCACGGCGTTTGCAGTTCTTCCTCGACGGCCGG
>DAIESZ010000063.1 GCA_027346035.1 Propionibacteriaceae bacterium | reverse complement strand
GGCCGCGGCGGCCGTGGTGGCCGTGGCGGATCCGGCACGCAGGGTGCGTTCGGTCGTCCCGGCGGTGCCGGGCGTCGTGGACGCAAGTCCCGCAAGCAGCGTCGCCAGGAATTCGACCAGATGGAGGCGCCGCTCATCGGTGGCGTGCGGGTCAGGAAGGGCGACGGGCAGACCGTCCGGCTGCGTCGTGGTTCGTCGCTCACCGACCTCGCCGAGAAGATCGGCCTCGAGCCCGCCTCGCTCGTGCAGGTGCTGTTCAACCTGGGCGAGATGGTCACCGCCACCCAGTCGGTGAGCGATGAAACCCTTGCGGTGCTGGGTGCCGAGCTGAACTACGACATCCAGGTCGTCTCGCCCGAGGACGAGGACCGCGAGCTCCTCGAGAGCTTCGACCTCGAGTTCGGCGAAGACCTGGGCGACGAGGACGACCTCGCCCCGCGTCCCCCGGTGGTCACCGTCATGGGTCACGTCGACCACGGAAAGACCAAGCTGCTCGACGCGCTGCGTCACAGCAACGTGGTGGCAGGCGAGGCCGGCGGGATCACCCAGGCCATCGGTGCCTACCAGGTGGCGACCGAGGTCGACGGCCAGCCCCGAGCGATCACGTTCATCGACACCCCGGGTCACGAGGCGTTCACGGCCATGCGCGCCCGTGGCGCCAAGTCGACCGATATCGCGGTGCTCGTGGTGGCCGCCGATGACGGCGTGATGCCGCAGACGATCGAGGCGCTGAACCACGCGAAGGCGGCCGACGTGCCGGTCGTCGTGGCGGTCAACAAGATCGACAAGCCCGCGGCCGATCCCACGAAGGTGCGCGGCCAGCTGATGGAATTCGGCCTGGTTCCCGAGGAGTACGGCGGCGACACCATGTTCGTCGACGTCTCCGCGATCACCGGTGAGGGGCTCGACAGCCTGCTCGAGGCCGTGGTGTTGACTGCTGACGCAGCCCTCGACCTGCGCGCGAACCCCGACATGCCCGCCCAGGGTGTGGCGATCGAGGCGCACCTCGACAAGGGACGCGGCCCGGTGGCCACCGTGCTCATCCACCGTGGAACCCTGCATGTCGGCGACTCGATCGTCGCCGGATCGGCCCATGGCCGCGTCCGGGCGCTGATCGACGACCTCGGCGAGAACGTCACCGAGGCGCCGCCGTCGATGCCCGTTCAGGTGCTCGGTCTCACCTCGGTTCCGGGGGCCGGCGACAACTTCCTGGTTGTCGACGACGACCGGACGGCTCGTCAGATCGCCGACAAGCGGGCAGCCCGGATGCGGGCGGCCCAGCAGGCCGCCAGCTCGCGCCGCAAGACTCTCGACGAGCTGTTCGAGCAGATGGCCAGGGGCGAGACCTCCGAACTGCTGCTCATCCTCAAGGGTGACGGCGCCGGATCGGTCGAGGCCCTCGAAGATGCCCTGTCGAAGATCGACGTCGGCGACGAGGTGTCGTTGCGGGTCATCGACCGCGGGGTCGGCGCGATCACCGAGACCAACGTGTCGCTGGCCGCGGCGTCCAAGGCCGTCATCATCGGCTTCAACGTGCGGCCCACGCCGCACGCCACCCAGATGGCCGACCGCGAGAACGTCGACATCAGGTACTACTCGGTGATCTACGACGCGATCGACGAGATCGAGGCGGCCCTCAAGGGCATGCTCAAGCCGATCTACGAGGAGAAGGCGACCGGTTCCGCCGAGATTCGCGAGATCTTCCGCTCGTCCAGGATCGGCAACATCGCTGGGTGCATGGTGCTCAGCGGATCGCTTCGACGCAACGCGTCCGCCCGCCTCGTGCGCGACGGCGTGGTGGTCACCACGACCACGATCGCGTCCCTGCGGCGCGAGAGGGATGACGCCTCGGAGGTCCGTGAGGGCTTCGAGTGCGGCCTCACGATCGCGAACTACCAGGACATCAAGATCGGCGACATCATCGAGACCTACGAGATGGTCGAGAAGCCGCGCAATTGATGCCGCTCGGCGTCCGGCACCCCCGGACGCCGAGCCAGTCGTCCGAGCGGCAATCGGTCCGACCGCTCGATGAGTTCAGCACGCGACAGTGCCCGGGAACCCCGTGTTCTCGGGCACTGTCGCGTATCGGCGCCTGCGGCGTACGACCGGGCACGTGCGGCGTACGACCGGGTCGTCCGGCACGGCCATCTCGTACGCCGTTGGCCCTGTCGTACGCCGCCCGGCCCCCGGTGCGGTCGCCTGGACCCTGTGGATGGAGCTGACTTATCCACAGACCGTGAAGAACGGCGTCCACGGCCGAGCCCGCGTCCAGACGATCTGGTCATGACCACATATCTGCGCTCCGACCTTGCCGACCTCGGCGTTACCCGGACGGCGGTCCGCACGAGGCTCCGCGACGGCGACCTCGTCCGGCTGCGACTCGGCGGCTATTCAGACAACGATCCCGTGCTGGTGCGCGAGCGTCACCTGCAGCTCATCGCGGTCACCCTGCCCAGACTCGGCCCGGGGACCTCGCTCAGCCACGTCTCCGCCGCGGTGCTGCACGGCCTGCCGGTTCCCGATGCGCACCTCGGACGCGTGACCGCGACGCGTTGGCGGGCCGGGGTCGGTGGCGGCAATGGATCGGTGTCACTCCACACGTTCTCCCAGCCCCTCGACCCGGCCGACCGCGACCTCATCGACGATGTCCCGGTGACGTCGAGAAGCCGCACCGCCGCGGATCTCGCCAGGGTGCTGGCTCTGCGAGACGCCGTCGTGATGCTGGACGCCGCGCTGCACGACCCGCGCGGCGGCGAGGCCGACGGCGTCCGGGAGGAGATCGCACGGCATCTGCACGATGCGCGAGCCCGGCGCGGCGCGGGCAGAGCCCGCCGTGCGTTGCAGCTGGCCGACGGACGCGCCGAGAGTCCCCTTGAATCGCACAGCCGGCTGACGTTCGAAGAGCAGGGACTTCCACGGCCCGACCTGCAGGTCGAGATACGGGACGCCTGGGACCACCTCATCGGGCGCGGCGACTTCGGGTGGCGTGCTGCCCGGGTGATCGGCGAGTGCGACGGGCGGATCAAGTACCGAGACCTGGCCCGGCCGGGAGAGGATCCCCTCGACGTGCTGATGCGCGAGAAGCGTCGGGAGAACGAGATCCAGGCGCTCGGGTGGACGGTGGTTCGCTGGACATGGGAAGACCTCGCCCAGCCGCGGATCCTGTGCCGCCGCATCGCCTCCCTTCTCGGCCCGTCGTGACGCTCGGGGCGGGGGAGCGGCCTCCAGTCGCGGCACCACGGTGCCCCGCGGTGCCCCGCGTCCTCGCGGCACCGCGGTGCGCCGGAGGACGCGGGGCCAGACCCGGCGGCGGTGCGGCCGACCGACGTACGATCCGGCCGGCGGCGGCGCAGCCCGTTGGCGTACGACCCGGCCGACGGCGTACGACCGGGACCTCGGGAGTGACCGGGTCGTACGCCGCGGTGACATGGTCGTACGCCGCAGGGCCGGGACGCCGAGTTGCTCCCGACAGCGGCGGGTGGGCCGGGGGGCACGCCGAGCGAGGGTCGGCGCGGTTGGCGTAAGCTCGCGGGGATTGGCATTCGAGCTCTGGAGGAACACACCATGGCGAACCCTCGCGTGGCCAAACTGGCGGATCAGATCCATGTCATCGTCGCCGAGATGCTCGAACGCCGGATCAAGGACCCGAGGCTCGGGTTCGTCACCATCACCGACGTGCGGCTCACCGGTGACTCGCGCGACGCGACGATCTTCTACACCGTGCTCGGCGGGCAGACCGATCTCTCCGCCAGCGCCGTGGCGCTCGACTCGGCGAAGGGCCTGCTGCGCTCCACAGTCGGCAAGCGGCTCGGCCTGCGGTTCGCGCCGACCCTGACGTTCGTTCTCGACGCCACCGAGGATCAGGCGCGCGCCATCGAGGAGGCGCTCGCCCGGGCCGCCAGCAGCGACGAGGAACTGGCGGCCCGCTCCGCCGGGGCCCAGTACGCGGGCGAGGCGGACCCGTACCGGCGTCCACGTGACGAGGACGACCTCGACGAGGACAGCCTCCACGAGGTGGCCGACCTCGACGACGAGGATGCCGACGACGAGCGGGCCGAGTGAGCGGCGCGCCGGATACCGGCGGGACGGCAGCGGCCTCGGGCATTCTCATCGTCGACAAACCGGCGGGGTGGACCTCCCACCAGGTCGTCGGCAGGGTGAGGCGGCTGCTGGGCACCCGTAGGGTCGGACATGCGGGCACCCTGGATCCGATGGCCACCGGGGTCCTCATCATCGGCGTCAACCGGGCCACCCGACTGCTCGGGCACCTCGCGCTCCACGACAAGAGCTACCTCGCGACGATCAGGCTCGGTGAGTCCACCACCACCGATGACGCCGACGGAGAACTGGTCGAATCACGGCCCGCCGGCCACCTGACCGCCGACGACGTGGAGGCGGTCGTGACTCCTTACCGGGGTGACATCCTCCAGGTGCCCAGCTCGGTGTCGGCGATCAAGGTCGACGGACGCCGCGCGTACGCCCGGGTACGCGCCGGGGAGCAGGTGCAGCTGTCCGCCCGACCGGTGCACGTGTCCCGGTTCGACCTGGTCGCCGTGCGCCACGACCCCGCGCGTCCTGGCGTGCTCGACGTCGACGTCGTCGTCGACTGCTCGTCGGGCACCTACGTGCGCGCGCTCGCTCGTGACCTGGGGTCCGACCTCGGCGTGGGCGGCCACCTGACCTCGCTGCGCCGCACGCGGATCGGACGCTACGACCTCACCTCGGCCGTCGACGTCACCCGCGATGAGCCCCCGGCGCTGACCCCGATGGCCGAGGCCGCCGCACTCAGCTTCCCGACGGTGGCCGTCGACGCGGCCGAGGCGGTGACGATCGGTCACGGCGGTGCGCTCGCCCGCATTCTGCCCGGCGACCCCACCGCGATGATCGGACCTGACGGGGACCTGCTCGCGTTGTACCGGCCGGCCGCCGACGGATGCCGGCCGGTGGCCGTGCTGGTGTGACCCGGGGGCCAGCCCACCCCGACAGGCGCAGAAGCCCCGCGGTCACCAGGCTGCGACCAGCAGGGCGGCGGCCGGGGCGGACAGATCCCACAGCTCGTCCACCCCGACCCCCGGCGGTGGGGAGGCCGTGGCGCCCATCTGGCCGGCGGGCGTGACGTTCATGGCTGTCGGCGCGGGTCTCGGGCGCATCCGACCGGCCGGCGTGTCCTACAGTGGACGCGACCACCGGCAGGAAGGGCATTCATGAGTGTTGTGGCGATCGGCAACTTCGACGGCGTCCACAATGGCCACCGCCAGCTGCTCGCCGAGGCCCGGGCGATCGCGCCCGACCTGCCTCTGGTGGTGCTGACCTTCTGGCCGCATCCGATGTCTGTGGTGCGCCCGGAGGGGGCTCCGAAGTTGCTCTCCACCCTGCAGCGGCGGATCGAACTGCTCCGCGACGCCGGGGCCCACGAGGTGCGCGTCGTGCACTTCACCCGTGACGTATCGAGGTGGAGCCCCCGGGAGTTCGTCGAGAAGGTGATCGACCCGCTGCATCCCCGCGTCGTGGTGGTCGGCGAGAATTTCCGGTTCGGCTATCGCGCCTCCGGGGGCGTCGAGACGCTGCGCGAACTCGGGCGGGGCCACTTCGAGGTCCGGTCGATGCCCCTGCTCCACGTCGACGGTGAGAACACCTGCTCGACGCTCATCCGCCGGGCGCTGCGCGAGGGCGACGTCGACCTTGCGCGCCGACAGCTCGGCCGCCACTTCCGCCTCTGCGGGGTGGTGGTCATGGGTGACCAGCGGGGCCGCCAACTGGGATTCCCCACGGCCAATCTCGACATGTTCGAGGATCTCGAGGTGCCTGCCGACGGCGTCTACGCCGGATGGCTGCTGCGCCTCGACACCCCGGACGCGGCCCCGTGGCCGGCCGCGATCTCGGTGGGCACGAACCCGACGTTCGACGGTGAGGAGCGCCGCGTCGAGTCGTATGTGCTCGACCGCGACGACCTGGAACTGTATGGAGTCGAGGTGGGCGTCGAGTTCGTGGCCCGGATCAGGGGCCAGCACCGATTCGACGACGTGGCCGGGCTGGTCGCCCAGATGCACCACGACGTCGCCGACGTGCGACGGGTGCTGGCGCTGGAACCCTCAGCCGGCCAGCAGTGACTTGCGGTAGATCGCGTGGTAGCTGCTCGGCTGGTTGGGCTCGAGCACCTGGTAGCTGTCGGGCGTCTCCATGATCAGGTGGTCGCCGGTGGGGGAATAGCCGAGCTCGAGGAAGAGCGGGATCGCGCGGAAGTTCTGCGGATCGACCGCCAGGAACACCTGCCGGTGACCGGCCTCGGCGGCGCGCTCCTCGAGCCAGCGCCACACGGCCGATCCGACGCCGTGGCGGCGATGGGCCGGGGGCACCCAGAGGTTCTTGAGTTCGGGGTTGAGTTCCTCGTCGTTGAAGTCGAGGAAGCCGCTCCCGACCACTTCGCCGTTGGCCTCCGCCACGGCGAAGATCCCGGTGCCGGCCTCCTGTTCGGCGAGGCGTCGTGCGGGCAGCCCGATCTCGGGTCGCGGATCCAGCGCGATCAGCGCGTCGAGGTCGTTCGCCGCGGCACGGCGAACGGTGATGACGACGTCGTCGCCAGCGAAGGTCATCGGTGCGGATTCGCTCATCTGCCTGCCTTTCTTGGGGTGCGGGCGCCCACCCGTGCGGAACCATCAAACCACGTCCCGGATCCGATGTAACCGGGGGTGGACCCTCGACTGCGCCCCAGGCGGGCGTACGTGGACGCCGCCCGGAGGGACGATTCGCCGCCCCGTGGGGCCGCCTGATACCGTGAATCGTTGCCGTAGATCGGCCGCGGCCCAGTAAGAGCCCCCATCGCAACAGGCACCGGGGGCGCCGCGCAACGGGAAACCGGAAGGAGAGCAGCCGTGGATGCTGCCGACAAGAAGAAGACCATCGATGACTACGCCACCCACCCTGGAGACACCGGCTCACCCGATGTGCAGATCGCGCTGCTCACCAAGCGGATCGCCCACCTGACCGAGCACCTCAAGGAACACAAGGGTGACCACCACAGCCGCCGGGGCCTGCTGCTCATGGTCGGCCAGCGTCGTCGTCTGCTCAACTACGTCGCCAAGAACGACATCGAGCACTACCGCCAGCTCATCGAGCGTCTCGGCCTGCGCCGCTGACGCCGCCGAGGGAGCGATCCGTACGGGTCGCTCCCTCGTTCACATCGGCCGGAGGGACCCGTCCCGCAGGCCGCCCGGAAGCATCCGGACAACTGAAAACCGTCACAACTGAATACCTGTCACATCCGAACCCAGGGGATCCATCCAGGCCCCGTCTGGTCCTCGGTAGTGGCTGCCCGGACCGTTGCGAGCCGGGGAGCTTCGATCGAAGACCGGCGGCACGCCCCAGCGGACAGTGATCCCCGTGAGATCGAAAGGACGTCCCATGGAGGGACCCGACCTCAAATCTGTTGAAACCATCATCGACAACGGTGCCCATGGCACCCATACCGTGCGCTTCGAGGCTGGTTTGCTCGCGCGCCAGGCCGACGGCTCGGCGGTCGTCTACTTCGACGGCGACACCATGCTGTTGAGCACCACCGTCGCCCAGAAGACCCCCCGCGATTCCATCGACTTCTTCCCCCTGACGGTTGATGTCGAGGAGCGCATGTACGCCGCCGGACGCATTCCCGGCTCGTTCTTCCGGCGTGAGGGCCGCCCCTCCGAGGGCGCCATCCTCACCTGCCGCCTCATCGACCGGCCGCTTCGTCCGTCGTTCGTCAAGGGCCTGCGCAACGAGGTGCAGGTGATCGTCACGGTGATGGCGCTCAACCCTCGCGTGCTCTACGACGTGGTCGCGATCAACGCCGCATCGATGTCCACCCAGCTCGCCGGCCTGCCGTTCAGCGGCCCGATCGGCGGCGTGCGCGTCGCGCTCATCGGTGACCAGTGGGTCGCGTTCCCGAGCGTCACCCAGCTCGAGGACGCCACCTTCGACATGGCGGTGGCCGGGCGCGTGCTGCCCGACGGCGACGTCGCGATCATGATGGTCGAGGCCGAGTCGACCGAGTCCACCTGGGAGCTCGTCCGCTCCGGTCGCACCGCCCCCACCGAGGAGGTCGTCGGCCAGGGCCTCGAGGCCGCGAAGCCGTTCATCAAGCAGCTCTGCGACGCGCAGGCCGACCTCGCCGCCCAGCTGCCCAAGGAGACCTACGACTTCCCGGTCTTCAAGGAGTACAGCGACGACGTCTTCGCCGCGGTCGAGGAGATGGCCGGCGCCGAGCTGGCGCAGGTGATGCGGATCGCGGGCAAGCAGGAACGCCAGGCCGCCGACGGCGCGCTCAAGGCCAGGGTCAAGGCCGAACTCGCGCCCCGGTTCGAGGGCCGCGAGGGCGAGATCAGCGGCGCCTACAAGGCGCTCACCAAGAAGATCGTGCGCCACCGCACCCTCACCGAGCACGTGCGCATCGACGGACGCGGCGTGCGCGACATCCGCACCCTGTCGGCCGAGGTCGGCGTCGTTCCCCGGGTGCACGGCTCGGCGCTGTTCCAGCGCGGCGAGACCCAGATTCTCGGCGTCACCACGCTGAACATGCTCGACATGGAGCAGAAGCTGGACACGCTCGCACCCGAGACCACCAAGCGCTACATGCACAACTACAACTTCCCGCCCTATTCGACCGGTGAGACCGGCCGGGTCGGCTCGCCGAAGCGGCGCGAGGTCGGTCACGGTGCCCTGGCGGAGCGGGCCATCGTGCCGGTGCTGCCGAAGCGCGAGGAGTTCCCCTACGCCATCCGTCAGGTGTCGGAGGCGCTCGGCTCGAACGGCTCCACCTCGATGGGCTCGGTCTGCGCGTCGACGCTGGCGCTGCTCGAGGCCGGCGTGCCGCTCAAGGCGCCGGTGGCGGGCATCGCCATGGGCCTCATGAGCGAGAAGATCGACGGTGAGACCCGCTACGTCACCCTCACCGACATCCTCGGTGACGAGGACGCCCTGGGCGACATGGACTTCAAGGTCGCCGGAACGCGCGACTTCGTCACGGCGCTGCAGCTCGACACCAAGCTCGACGGCATCCCCGCCGCCGAACTCGCCAAGGCGATGCTCCAGGCGCGCGAGGCCCGGTACACGCTGCTCGATGTCATGGGCGAGGCGATCGAGGGCCCCGACGAGATGAGCCCGTTCGCACCGCGGATCATCACCGTGAAGATCCCCGTCGACAAGATCGGCGAGGTCATCGGCCCCAAGGGCAAGGTGATCAACCAGATCCAGGCCGACACCGGCGCCAACATCTCGATCGAGGACGACGGCACGATCTACATCGGCGCCAACAACGGCGAGGCGGCCGAGGCCGCGCGGTCCGCGGTCAACGCGATCGCCAACCCGCAGATGCCCGAGCGGGGCGAGCGCTACCTCGGCACCGTGGTGAAGCTGACGGCCTTCGGCGCGTTCGTGTCGCTCATGCCCGGCAGGGACGGACTGCTGCACATCAGCAAGCTGAAGCAGCTCAACCACAACCAGCGTGTCGAGAACGTCGAGGACGTCTTGAGCGTCGGGCAGAAGCTGCAGGTCGAGATCAGCGACATCGACGACCGGGGCAAGCTGTCCCTCACGCCGGTGGTCGACGACGCCGACCAGCCCGCCTGATCCGCGCAGCAGAACATAAGGGGTCACGGCCCGCCACCCTCCGGAGGGTGGCGGGCCGTGACGCGTCACGCCCGGGCAGCGTCACGCCCGGGCAGCGACGTCGAACACCGCGACGGTGCGGGCGGGCACCGACGCGACGCCCGTCCCGGCGTCCCAGCAGGAGGTGCGCACCACCGGGTCGGCGCCCCGGGCCTGCACGGGGTGCAGGGTGAGCGGATGCCCCTGCAGTGGGGGGAGTTCCTGATGGGCAGCGTGTCCGGTCGCGTTGATGACGACCACCACGGCGTCCCGCTGTGGGTCGCAGGGTTCCCCGAGCGTGTCGTCGATCACCTCGACGATCACGCCGGGGAGCTGGTGTCGGGTTCCCGACACCGGGAATCCCACCTTGTCGCGGATCGCCTCGGCGTCGCCGAGACGGAACAGGCGGCTGCTGAAGCGGAGGCGCAGCAGGTCGCCGGCGCATGCCGCCGCGAAGCGCACCTGGTCCGCTCCGGGCCTGAGCGCCGGGTCGGCGAGCAGGAGGCGGGCGAGCGGCCAGCGACCCTGGTTCTCGGCCGACGGCGGCAGGCCCCGGCCGAACCCGTTGTCCCGTCCGCTCCAGTCGAGCCGGTTGAACCAGTCGCC
>DAIESZ010000059.1 GCA_027346035.1 Propionibacteriaceae bacterium | reverse complement strand
CGTACGCCGATGACCAACTCGTACGCCGCCCGAACGCGGGGGCGGGGAACGAACGCGGGGGCGCGGGGAACGAGCGCGGGGACGCGGGGGACGCCCGGTCGTCACGATGTCCCTGGCCCGTGGGCCGACCCGCAACAATGGTCGGGTGAGATTCGGACGCCGGCGGCACCTGCGTGGCATGCTCGTGCTCGTGCTGGGCCTGGCCTTCGCCGGCTGGACGTGGCTGACCCTCGGCCACCTGCTGCCCGAGTGGGTCGACAGCAGCCAGCTGCGCGTCCACCTGCGGCCCGACACCCGATGGGCCGAGATCTTCACCACCATCGCCCTGGACACGCATCCGGTCGTGCTGACGGTGTTGCTCACCGGGCTGGCGGTCTGGGCCTGGCGTCGCCGGCTGCGCAACATCAGCGTCGCGATCGTCATCGGCGTCCTGCTCGCCTGGCCGCTCGACACCATCATCAAGCTGCTGGCACGGCGTCCGCGGCCGGCCACGGCCCTCGAATCGCTGACCTTCCAGGGGTTCTCCTACCCCAGCACCCACATGTCGATGGCCACCGCCGCGGCCATCCTCGTGATCGCCACGACCACGACCACGCGGCAGTCCCGCGCCAGCGTGTTCACCTGGCGGGTCATCGGCGTCCTGAGCGTCCTGCTCGTCGCCTACGACCGCTGGCTCACCAATGCCCACTGGGTGTCGGACATCATCGGGGGCTGGCTGCTCGGCCTGTTCGCCGCCGTTACCGGGCTCGTCCTCGCCGGCGTCCGGATGCTGCCCGACCTCATCTCGCCGCCGAAGGTGAGCGGGGAGCGTCCGGTGTGCGCGGTGATCCACAACCCGACCAAGGTCACCGACATGTCGACCTTCCGGCGTCACATCGACTGGGAGCTCACCTCCCGAGGCTGGTACGACGCGCTGTGGCTGCAGACGACGCGGGACGACCCGGGAGTGGCGATGACCCTGCAGGCCGTCGAGGCGGGGGTCGACCTCGTGATCGTCGCCGGAGGGGACGGGACCGTGCGCGCGGTGTGCTCGGGCCTCGCCGGCACCGGCATCCCGCTCGCCATCGTCCCGGCCGGGACGGGGAACCTGCTGGCACGCAACCTCGGCATCCCGCTCGACGAGCCCACCGCCGTCGACGTCGCCTTCGGCGGCGTCACCGACCGCATCGACCTCGTCCGCGTTCGCGTCGACGACCAACCGCCCACCCACTTCGCGGTGATGGCCGGGCTCGGCATCGACGCGCGCATCCTGTCGGCCACCAACCTCGAGCTGAAACGCGCCGTGGGTTCGGCGGCCTACTTCATCGCCGCGGCCCAACAGGCCACGATGCCGGCGACGCCGCTGCGGTACCGCGTCGACGACCAGCCCCCCGTCGAGCAGGAGGCGTCGCTGGCGCTGGTGGGAAACGTCGGCCTGCTGCAGGGCAACATCCAGATGTTCCCCCGGGCCCAGCCCAACGACGGGCGCCTCGACGTCATGGTCGCCTCCACCACCGGGCGGCGCGACTGGGCGGAGCTCGTCGGCCGGGTGCTGCTCCGGCTGCGGCGCAGCGACCCCCGCGTCACCGAACTCACTGGACGCCACGTGAGCTTCGAAGTGCCAGAGCCCGTCCCCTTCGAACTCGACGGCGACACGGGCGGAGTCGCCACCCGGTTCGACGCGACGATCGAACCCGGGGCGCTGACCATCCGGCTGCCGAGGCGACTGCCCGCACCGGTCGGCGTCCGGCGGAACGGGAACGCACGCTCCGCCCAGGCACGGGCATGACCGCCGACGCGATCAGTTGTGGCTCGCACGGGGTGGGGCCCGCCGGCGTCCAATAGCATCGGAGCCGTGCTCGGATACTTCGGACCTGAAGGCACGTTCACCCACCAGGCGCTGCTGAGCCTCGGGGTCGACTCGCCGACCCACCCCTACCCCACCGTGGTGGCGGCGATAGACGCGGCCCGCCGGGGTGAGGTCGAGTCGGCGCTGGTGCCCATCGAGAACTCCGTCGAGGGGGGCGTCTCGGCCACCCTCGACGCGCTCGCCGCGGGAGAGGTGCTGACGATCGAACGCGAGGTGCTGCTGGCCGTGCAGTTCGGCCTCTACGTGCGGCCGGGTACGCGGCTGGATGACGTGCGCAGCGTCATCACCCACCCCCACGCCTACGCGCAGACCCGCGGCTGGGTCGCCGAACACCTGCCACTGGCGCAGGTGACAGAGGGCGGCTCGACCGCAGGCGCCGCCCAGGAAGTGTCGCGTCCCGACTCCCGGTTCGACGGCGCGATCTGCGCCCCGGTGGCCGGGCAGATGTACGGCCTGACCGCGGCGGCGTCCAACATCGCCGACAACGACGCGGCGATCACCCGGTTCGTGCTGGTCGGCCGCACCGGCGCGCTGCCTCCTCGTACCGGTGCGGACAAGACCACTCTGGTCGCCTACATGCGCAAGGACCACCCCGGCGCGCTGCTCGAAATTCTCGAACAGTTCGCCGGTCGCGGGGTCAACCTCAGCCGGATCGAGTCACGCCCCACCAAGCACCGCCTGGGCGACTACTGCTTCTCGATCGACGCCGAGGGCCACGTGCTCGACGCCCGGATGGGCGAGGCGCTGATGGGCCTGCACCGCATCTGCCAGGACGTCGTCTTCCTCGGTTCCTACCCGCGGGCCGACCGGGTCGAACCCAAGGTCCCGCACGGCGGGCGCGACACCGACTACGAGCGAGCGGCCGCGTGGCTGGCGGGACTGCGCGGGGTGGCGCCGCGGGGCTGAGCGGGTGACCGGACGTGCCGCCCGGCGCGCACCGGGCGGGCGGAACAGGTCGGGAGGCCGCGATGATCACAGCCGGAGTACGCAACGAGACCGGACGCCTGCGCACCGTGCTGCTCCACCGTCCCGGGGCGGAGTTGAGCCGACTCACCCCCCGCAACAACGACGCGCTGCTGTTCGACGCGATCCCGTGGCTCGAGCGCGCCCAGCAGGAGCACGACGAGTTCGCCGAGGTGCTGCGCGACCACGGCGTCGAGGTGTTGCTGCTGGCCGACCTGCTCGGTGAGACTCTCGGCGTCCCCGAGGCCTCCGCGGACGCCGTCGCACGCACCGTGGCCGACCTGCGGCTCGGCGACACCCTGCGGCGTCACCTCAGCCGGGAACTGCTCACCCTCGCGCCCGAAGAACTCGCCACCACGCTGATGGCGGGGTTGCGCAACGACGAGATCGGTGGGGTGAGATCGCTGGTCACCGCGATGAAGGCGGCTGACGACTTCGTCATCGACCCGTTGCCGAACCTGTTGTTCACCCGAGACTCGTCCGTGTGGATCGGCGACCGCCCGGTGATCACGTCGCTCGCGATGCCGGCGAGGCGGCGTGAGTCGCAGCTCACCGAACTCATCTACACCCACCATCCGCGCTTCGCCGGCTGCCGACCGATCCACGGGCCGGCGTTCGAGTTCGTCGAGGGGGGCGACGTCATGCTGCTCGCCGAGGGCGTGGTCGCGATCGGCGTGGGCGAGCGCACCTCGCCGGCCGGTGTCGAGCGGCTCGCCACCACCCTGCTGGCCGAAGAGCTCGTGCACACGGTGCTCGCCGTGCCGATCCACCAGCAGCGGGCCACCATGCACCTCGACACGATCTGCACCATGGTCGACGTCGACGCGGTGGTGATGTACCCGAACGTCGCCGACCATCTGATGGCGTTCACGGTCACGGCGGGGGACGCGGGGGGGTTGCGGATCAGCGACCCCGAACCGTTCCTCACCGCCGCCGCCCGCGCGATGGGCATCGCCCGGTTGCGCAACATCGACACCGGGCTCGACCCGGTGACCGCCGAACGCGAACAGTGGGACGACGGCAACAACACCCTCGCGATCGCCCCGAGCGTCTGCGTCGCCTACGAGCGC